>DATEJC010000527.1:0-2366 GCA_035278345.1 Bradyrhizobium sp.
ACCGCCCGGCGCCCAAACGTCGATTCCGCCATATCCGCTCGGCGGCAGAATTCGGTGATCTGGGTCAGAATCTGGTCGTTTTTCATCGGAAACGGATTGGGATGCCGGTTGGGCAGCTGGAGCTGACCGGTCAGTCCTATCACTACTTGCCCAACCGGCAAAATGCCGGCCGCGGGCCACCCGGCCCGGCATGAAATCACCGAGGGCATCGATCTCGACTGCACGGGCATGCAGGGCATGATCCGCGAATTCCTGCGCGAGGCCGCGCGCTCGCAGGTCGCGATCGTCTATTACGCGGGCCATGGCGTACAGATCGACGGCCGCAACTATCTCGTTCCCGTCGATGCGCAGCTGCGGCAGGGCGCCAGCCTGACCGACGCCATGATGGACATGGACACTATCATGGCTGGCCTCGACGACCAGCTTCGCACCAACATCCTGATCCTCGATGCCTGCCGCAACAATCCGCTGGCGCCGCAAGTCGCCGCTGCTGGCACGGGCCGCGCGATCGAAGGCGGCGGGCTCGCCGCCCCCTCCTCGCTCGGGTCAGGCTCGACGCTGGGTGCCGGCACGCTGATTGCGTTCGCGACCGCGCCCGGCAAGGTCGCGCTCGACGGCGAAGGCGCCAACAGTCCGTTCTCGGCGGCGCTGTCGCGCCACATCGGCACGCCCGGCCTTGAAGTGCAGCAGATGCTCACCCGCGTGCGCGCTGAAGTCGTTGCTGCCACCAAGAGCCAGCAGCTGCCGTGGTCGAACTCGTCGCTGCTCGGCGAGGTCTATCTGGCGGAGAAGCCGTGATACCTGCCCAAAAAGTGCAGCAAAATCGGAATCTCAGGTCTGGAAAGCGGCGTCCCAATGAGGTTAAAGCGACGCAGATCAAAGACCGTTCGAGTTCAGGATGAATTCAGCACCACTTTCCCTCGCCAAATCGCAACCGGACAATCCGCGAAAGCAGGCGCTGCGCGAGCGTGTCGATTCCACGCTCGAGGAGATCGAGCGCTGGCGCAGGTTCAATGCCGCCTATCACGATGACGACCGCAAGTTCATGCGCTTCCTTATTCCACCGGGCAAGCGCGTGCTCGAGCTTGGTTGCGGCAGCGGACACATGCTGGCGGCGCTGCAACCGTCGTACGGAGTCGGCGTCGATTTCAGCGCCAAGGCGGTCGAGCGGGCAAGACTGCTCTATCCGCATCTCAACTTCGTGCTCGGCGATGTCGAGGATCCCGCGACGCTGCAGGGGATCGAGGGACCGTTCGACTACATCGTGCTCGCCGACACCATCGGCGTGCTCGAGGACATCGACGGAACGCTGCGGCTGATCCATCAGCTCTGCGGGCCGTCGACGCGGCTGATCATCGCCTATTACTCCCATTTGTGGGAGCCGGTGCTGAAGACGGCCGAAGCCGTTGGCCTGCGCAACAAGCAGCCGCAGGTCAACTACATCGCGACCGCCGACTTCCTCAATTTGATGGACCTCGCCGATTTCGAGGTGATCAGCCAGGAGCAGCGGCAGCTATTGCCGCGGCGATGGCTCGGGCTCGGGCCGCTCATCAACAAATACGTCGCGCCGCTGCCGGGCATCCGGCAACTGGCCTTGCGCAGCTATGTCGTCGGCCGGCCGGTGCGGCTGTTCCCGGACCGCAAATACTCGGCGAGCATCGTCATCCCCTGCCGCAACGAGCGCGGCAACATCGAGAACGCGATAAAGCGCATGCCGAAATTCGGCTCGCATCAGGAAATCATCTTCGTCGAGGGCAATTCCAGCGACGATACTTTTGCCGAATGCGAGCGCGTCCGCGACGCCTACAGGGATCAGTGGGACATCAAGGTGCTGCGGCAGGACGGCAAGGGCAAGGGCGATGCCGTGCGCAAGGCCTTCGCGGCGGCGAGCGGCGACGTGCTGATGATCCTCGATGCGGATCTGACCATGCCGCCGGAGGCGCTGCCGAAATATCACGCGGTCATCGAAAGCGGCAAAGCCGAGTTCGTCAACGGCACCCGCCTCGTCTATCCCATGGAGAACGAGGCGATGCGGCCGCTCAACTTCATCGCCAACCGCTGCTTTGCCTATCTGTTCAGCTATCTCGTCAACACCCGCATGACGGATACGCTGTGCGGCACCAAGGTGCTGCTGCGCAAGGACTACGAAGTGCTGGCGCGCGAGCGCGAATATTTCGGTAATTTCGACCCGTTCGGCGACTTCGACCTGATCTTCGGCGCAGCGAAACAGAACCTGAAGATCATCGAGACGCCGATCCACTACAAGGCGCGCACCTTCGGCGAGACGCAGATCTCGCGCTTCCGCGACGGCTGGCTGCTGCTGAAGATGGTGTGGTTCGCCTACCGGAAACTGAAGGCGATTTGAC
>DATEJC010000528.1:0-6960 GCA_035278345.1 Bradyrhizobium sp.
CAGGAAGAGCCGCAATACGCGGAGGATCAGCAAGCCGATCCCTCGCGCTATGACGATGCGCTGTACGGGCAGATCGAGGCCGGGCAGGATTATCAGCGCGACCCGGCCTATCCCGACGATCCCTATGCCTATCAGGGCGCCTATGATGAGGCCGAGGAGCAGCCGCGCAAGCGCGGCGGCATGATCACGGTGGCCGCTGTGCTGACGCTCGCCGTGCTCGGCACCGGCGCGGCGTTTGCCTATCGCAACTTCATCGGCTCTCCACGCAGTGGCGAGCCGCCGATCATCAAGGCGGACAACAGCCCTACCAAAGTCGTGCCGGCGCAATCCGACGCGCCGAAAGCGCCGGACCGCATGACCTTCGGCGATGGCAATGAAAAGATCGTGCCGCGCGAGGAAACGCCGGTCGATATCAATGCCCGCAGTGGACCGCGTGTCGTGTTTCCGCCACTGAACCAGAACAGCAACCCGCCGCCGCCGTCGAGCGTCGCTCCGAACCCGCCGCTTGCGAACACGGCCGCCAACGGCACCTTGCCGAACAACGAGCCGCGGCGGGTCAAGACGCTATCGGTGAAGGGTGACGCTGCGGATGCGGGGATGCCTAACGGCGCGGCGCCGAAACCGGGCGCGCCTCCAGCGCAGGTGGCTGCGCCGCGCGCGGCCGCTCTGCCGCCGGCACCAACCCCACGCAATCCGCCGACCTCGGCCAATGCCAGCGCCAACGCGCCGCTATCGCTTACTCCGGGCGCGCCTGCGGCTGCCGAGCCGCCACCGGCGCGGGTAGCAGCCGTCAATCCAGCGCCCGTGCCTGCGGCGACCAGCGGCGGTTATGTCGTCCAGGTGTCCTCGCAGAAGAGCGAGGCTGACGCGCAAGCATCCTACCGTTCGCTGCAGAGCAAGTTCCCGAACGTGCTCGGATCCCGCTCGCCGCTGATCAAGCGGGCTGATCTTGGCGACAAGGGCGTGTACTACCGCGCCACGGTCGGACCGTTTGGCAGCCGGGAGGAAGCCATCCAGCTCTGCACCAATCTGAAGACTGCCGGCGGGCAGTGCGTCGTCCAAAGCAATTAAGCGCGCCTTGCTTGACCCCCGTGCGGGCTGAGGGCAAACCCGCCCGATGCCAAGCCGCGCATTCATCACGGGCGTATCCGCAACCGAACTGACCGCCGCCGAGCGCGATTTCGTTCGCGCGGAACGGCCGTGGGGCTTCATCCTGTTCAAGCGCAACGTGGATAGCCCGGCCCAAGTGGCTCGGCTGGTTGGCCAATTGCGTGAGGCCGTAGGCGAGGCCGATGCGCCGGTCCTGATCGATCAGGAGGGCGGCCGGGTGCAGCGGCTGGGCCCGCCGCACTGGCCGGTCTATCCGCCGGGAGCGGTATTCGGTTCCCTCTATGACCGCGATCAAGCGTTGGGGCTGAAGGCGGCGCGGCTGAGCAACCGGCTGATTGCGGCTGACCTCGCCGAGCTCGGAATCACCGTGGATTGCCTGCCCTTGGCGGATGTGCCGGTGGTTGGCGCGGACGCTGTCATCGGCAACCGTGCCTATGGAACCGAGCCGGCCAAGGTCGCGGCAATCGCACGGGCGGTCACGGAGGGGCTCGAGCAGGGCGGCGTTCTGCCGGTCCTGAAACATATCCCCGGACATGGCCGGGCGACGGCGGACAGTCATTTCCGCCTGCCGACGGTCGATACGCCCAGGAGCGAGCTGGAACGGACGGATTTCGCGGCGTTTATCCCCTTGGCGGACCTGCCGATGGCGATGACCGCACATGTTGTGTTTAGCGCACTGGACCCCGCCCAACCGGCGACGACATCTGCGACAATCGTAGAGCAAGTGATTCGCGGCGGTATTGGGTTCCAGGGTTTGTTGATGAGTGACGATGTTTCCATGAACGCACTGGCGGGATCGATCGCCGAGCGGACGCGGGCCATCGTCGAGGCTGGCTGCGACATGGTCCTGCATTGCAATGGCAAGCTCGACGAGATGCGTGAGGTCGCAAGCCATACGCCGGAATTGTTCGGCAAGGCGCTGCAGCGCGCGAACCGGGCGCTGGCGTCGCGTAAACAGCCGGCACCGTTCGACCGCAAGGCGGCGCGGGCTGAGCTCGACGCATTGGTGCAACAAACGGGAATGGCATGACCGCGGAAATTCTGTCCTTTGAGACCGGGCGTCCGGCCGAGATCGCCGAGGGCGAACCGGCGCTGGTGGTCGATGTCGGCGGCTATGAGGGCCCGCTCGATCTGTTGCTGACGCTGGCGCGGCAGCAGAAGGTCGATCTGTCCAAGATTTCAATCCTGGCGCTGGCCGACCAGTATCTCGCCTTCATCGAAGCGGCGCGAAAGATCCGCCTCGAGCTTGCCGGCGATTATCTCGTGATGGCGGCGTGGCTGGCTTATCTGAAATCGCGCCTGCTGTTGCCTGAGCCGCCGTCGCCGGACGGGCCGAGCGCCGAGGAGATGGCGACCGCACTCGCCAACCGGCTGCGCCGCCTGGAAGCGATCCGCGAGGCTGCGAACCGGCTGATGAACCGGCCGCAGTTCCAGCGCGATATTTTTCCGCGCGGTACGCCCGAGTCCATCGCGGAGATCCGTCATCCCCGTTACACCGCGACGCTTTACGATCTGCTCACCGCCTATGCCGCGCAGCGGCAGCAGCGCGTGCTGGCGAGCGTGCATCTCGCAAAACGCACAGTGTGGTCGCTGTCGGAAGCGCGCGCTTCGCTGGAGCGGCTGGTCGGCATGGCCGAGGACTGGAGCTGTCTCGACGAGCTCCTGATGCAATACGTCGTCGATCCCTCGCAGCGCGCCACTGTGTTCGCCTCGAGCTTCGCCTCGGCGCTGGAGCTGGTGCGCGAAGGCGAGATGGAGCTGAACCAGAAATCGGCGTTCGCGCCGTTGTACTTCCGGAAACGTCCGCCGCAGGCAGCCAATGCCGCGCCGGAAGTTCCGGTCGAGTAAGTGAAGAAGGAGACTTTGCCCATGGCAAGCCTGGCGGAGAAACGCGTGGCAGACGACGAGGCAACCCCCGCCGATCCGCAAGTACGGCCAGAAGAACTCCGGCTGCTGGAAGCGCTGCTGTTCGCGTCCGCCGAGCCGATCGATCAGGCCACCCTTGCCAAGCGCATGCCCGATGGCGTCGACATCAAGGCGGCGCTGGCGCAGCTACAGGCCGAATACGCGCCGCGCGGCGTCAACCTCGTGCGCGTCGCCAACAAGTGGACGTTCCGCACTGCAGGCGATCTGTCGTGGCTGATGACGCGCGAAAGCACTGAGACGCGGCGGCTGTCGCGCGCGGCGATCGAAGTGCTGGCCATCATCGCCTATCACCAGCCGGTGACGCGCGCCGAGATCGAGGAAATCCGGGGCGTTGTCACCTCCAAGGGCACGCTCGACGTGTTGCTGGAGACCGGCTGGATCCGGCCGCGTGGCCGCCGCAAGACGCCGGGCCGTCCGCTGACCTTTGGCACGACGGAAGCGTTTTTGACGCAGTTCAGCCTGGAGCAACTGTCCGACCTGCCGGGTCTCGAAGAGTTGAAGGGGACGGGTCTCCTGGATTCACGCCTGCCGACTGGCTTCAACGTGCCGGCCCCGTCGGACGATCCGGCCTTGCGCGAGGACGAGGACGCGCTGGAGCCCGGCGATACGCTTGAACTGCTGCTGGCACCCGCACCAGAACCCGAGAAAGACCCTGAAAAGGGCGAGGACAACTAGTTCCCAAAGCTGAACTATTCCCGGGTTAACGGTAGCAATAATACGTAGGCCGAACAGCGATTTGCCGCGGCTCAAGTCCTTGTTTTTGGGCCCTTGCGGGCCTACCTTCCGCTCAAACCAAGGGCCGGTCGGCCCCGTATGTTTTTGGAGGGTTGCAGGATGGGTTCGCTTAGCATTTGGCACTGGATCGTCGTGATCGCAGTGGTCCTGCTGTTGTTCGGACGCGGCAAGATTTCCGACCTGATGGGCGACGTCGCCCAAGGCATCAAAGCCTTCAAGAAGGGCATGAAGGAAGACGAGAACACCGCGGAGAAGCCCGCGGAGCCCGTCAAGACGATCGACCACAATGCATCGGCGCCCACGGCGGCGCGGTCGGACGTCGGCAGCAAGGCCGTCTAGGTCCGGACAAGGCCGGTCGAGAAAAGCCGCGGGCGCCCTCAAATCCTGCTAATGGAATTGAGGATTTCACTGGCTTGGCGCGTGAGCGGATTCTTTCATGTTCGATATCGGGTGGAGTGAACTGGTCGTCATCGCGGTCGTCGCGCTGATTGCCATCGGCCCGAAGGAATTGCCCGGCGTGCTGCGCATGGTCGGCCAGTGGATGGGCAAGGCCCGCAAAATGGCCGCCGAATTCCAGGGCCAGTTCCAGGAGGCCATGCGCGAGGCCGAAATGGCCGACCTCAAGAAGAGCTTTGACGAGGTCAAGGAAGCCGCTACCGGCTTCACCGGCGCCAATGTGATGACCGAGCTGCAGAAGGACGTCACCGATGCGCTCGCGATCGACAAGCCGGTCGATGCGCAGGTCGCCGGCAGCATCGGCGAGCCGGTGACGCCGACCGAGCCTGCTGCGCCGACGCCGCAAACCTTCGTCGAAGCCGAGACACATGCCGAGGCCCCCGAGCAACTCGGCATTGTCAGGGAAAATCAACCCGCGCCGCAGGAAAACGCGCCGCCGGCGGACGCGCCGAAGGAAGCCAAAGCGTCATGAGCGCCGAAGACATCGAGGCCAGCAAGGCGCCGTTGATGGATCATTTGATCGAGCTGCGCTCGCGGCTGATCAAGGCGCTGCTCGGTTTCGGCGTTGCCTTCATCCTCTGCTTCTTCTTCGCCAAGCAGATCTACAACGTGCTGGTCTGGCCGTTCGTCTGGGTCGCGGGGCCGGAGAACTCGAAGTTCATCTACACGGCGCTGCTGGAATACTTCATCACCCAGCTGAAGCTTGCGCTGTTCGGCGCGGCCTTCATCTCGTTTCCGATCGTGGCGACACAGATCTACAAATTCGTGGCGCCCGGCCTCTACAAGCATGAGCGCAGCGCGTTCCTGCCGTATCTGGTCGCGACGCCCGTGTTCTTTGTGATGGGCGCCATGCTGGTCTATTTCGTCGTGCTGCCGATGCTGGTCCGCTTCTCGCTGGGCATGCAGCAGGCCGGTGGCGAGGAGACCGCGCAGATCGCGCTGCTGCCTAAGGTCGGCGAATATCTGTCGCTGATGATGTCGCTGATCTTCGCCTTCGGCGTCGCCTTCCAGCTGCCGGTTATCCTGACGCTGCTCGGGCGCATCGGCATCGTCACCTCGAAGATGCTGCGCGAGAAGCGCCGCTACTTCATCGTCATCGCCTTCATCATCGCGGCCGTGCTGACCCCGCCGGACGTGCTTAGCCAGGCCTCGCTGGCGATCCCGCTGCTCGGGCTCTACGAGGGCGCCATTTTCGCCGTGCGCATGGTGGAAAAGAAGGCCGCTGCGAACAATCCGGCTTCCGCCGCCGCGCCATCCGCCGCCAATCCGGCGGAATAAGCTCTTTCACTGTTCCAAAACCGGGCCGTTCGGGTTACTGGATGCGCCATGTAAACTGTCATCATTTGTGCTGATGGTTCGCACAGCCGTTTTCAGGAACTGCCCGCCATGCACGACATCAAAGCCATTCGCGACAACCCGCAAGTCTTCGACGCCGGCCTGAAGCGCCGCGGGCTGTCGCCGTTGTCGGCGTCGCTGCTGGCGATCGACGAAAGGCGTCGCGCGGCGATCCTCGCCTCGGAGCAGGCGCAGGCGCGGCGCAATGCGGCCTCCAAGGAAATCGGCGATGCCAAGAAGGCCAAGGACGAGGCGCGCGCCAACAAGCTGATGGCCGAAGTTGCCGAGCTCAAGACAAAGATGCCGGAGCTGGAAGCGGCGGCGAAGACGGCAGACGAGGAGCTTGCGCGGGAATTGTCTGCCATTCCCAATCTTCCACTCGACGAAGTGCCTGACGGGACCGACGAGCACGGCAACGTGCAGCACCACGTCTTCGGCAAGGCGCATGAATATGGCTTCGCGCCAAAGCCGCATGACGATCTCGGCGGTGCGCTCGGCTACATGGACTTCGAGGCGGCCGCAAAGCTTTCGGGCGCACGGTTCGTCGTGCTGAAGAAGAGGCTTGCGCGGCTGGAGCGCGCGATCGGGCAGTTCATGATCGATCTGCACACCAATGAGCACGGCTACACCGAGATCAATCCGCCGCTTCTGGTGCGCAACGATGTGATGTTCGGCACGGGGCAATTGCCGAAATTCGAGGACGATCAGTTCTGGGCCATCAAGGGCGAACTGCTCGCTTCTCCGAACGAAGACCTCCGCAGCCAGCGGCTCGGTCTGATCCCGACCGCCGAAGTCTCGCTCACCAATCTCGTCCGTGAATCGATCCTCGACGAGAAGGAGCTGCCGATGCGCCTGACCGCGCTGACGCCATGCTTCCGCGCCGAAGCGGGCGCGGCGGGGCGAGATACGCGCGGCATGATCCGCCAACACCAGTTCACCAAGGTTGAACTGGTCTCGATCTCAACGCCCGAAAACAGCAAGGACGAATTGGAGCGCATGCTGGCCTGCGCCGAGGAAGTGCTGCGGCAGCTCGACCTGCATTACCGTGTCATGACGCTGTGCGCCGGCGACATGGGTTTCTCCGCGCAGAAGACCTACGACATCGAGGTCTGGATGCCGGGGCAGGGCGAGGGCGGTGCCTATCGCGAAATCTCTTCCTGCTCGGTGTGCGGCGACTTCCAGGCGCGGCGCATGGATGCGCGCTCCCGCGGTCCAGACGGCAAGCCGCGCTTCGTGCATACGCTGAATGGCTCCGGCACTGCGGTTGGCCGCGCGCTGATTGCTGTCATGGAAACCTATCAGCAGCAGGGCGGTTCGATCGCCGTACCTGACGTGTTGCAACCCTATATGGGCGGCCTCAAAGTCATCGAGTAGCGCAAGCGCAAATGGCGTTGCATC
>DATEJC010000529.1:0-12054 GCA_035278345.1 Bradyrhizobium sp.
GCGCCGGTGACGAGCAGGCCGATGCCGAGGGAGGAGCGGCCGAGCGCTTCGGCGACGTCGTGCCAGATCTTTGGCAGCGGCAGTTGCGTGACGTTGACGGCAATTCCGATCGCGCAGGCCCAGATCAACGGATTCTGCACGACCGTCATCACGACAGCGCGGACCGATTGCTTTTCCGGCGTGGCGTACTGCGCGAGCACCCAGACGCTGAGCACGTTTACGAGGGGGATGATGGCGACCATGGCGACCGAGGCCAGCGCGAGCCCGGTATTGCCAAAGAGATTGCTGGAGACGGCGAGCGCGACAAAGGTCTGCCAGCGTGTCGCGCCCTGGAAGATCGAGGTGAAGGCGGGGCCGTCGATGTTCCAGCGCAGGAAGAGGGGCCGAAGCGCGAGGCACAGAAGCGACATCCCGAGCGCCGCCAGCAGTAGCGCGCCGCCGACGCCGGCCACCGGCACGCTGGACAGATCGGCCTTCACCAGCGTCTGGATCAATAGCGTCGGGAACAGCACGTAAAAGGTCAGGCGCTCCAGCCCGTGCCATTGCGTGTCCAGCCGCATCAGGCTGCGCTTGAGGAAGAAGCCGAGCACGATCAGCAGAAACACCGGCAGCAACGCCGAGATCACGACCGCCATGCCTAGGCGTCCCCGCGAAGTGTCTTCAGCCGGTCGAGCGCGCCCTGCAGGATGAAGATCGCGGCGTGCTCGTCGATTACCTCGGCGCGCTTGGCGCGGCTGACGTCCATGCCGATCAGCTCGCGCTCCACCGCGGAGGTGGAGAGCCGCTCGTCCCAGAGGCCGATCGGCAGTTCGGTGAGGCCGGCAAGGTTGCGGGCAAAGGCGCGGGTTGATTGCGCGCGCGGCCCCTCGCTGCCGTCCATGTTGATGGGCAGGCCCAGCACGAAGCCTGTGGCATTGCGCTCTGCGGCGAGCGCCAGCAGCCGCGCTGCGTCCGCCTTGAATGCCTTGCGCTGGATCGTCTCGACCCCGGTCGCCAGCCGCCGGTCCGGATCGGATACGGCAACGCCAATGGTCTTGGCGCCGAGATCGAGCCCGATCAACGCGCCGCGCGCAGGCCAGCGTGCGGCGGCTTCGATCAGCGGAAGGATGGGGGCAGGCATAGCCAGCGCATACCATGTGCGCCGTGGGGCAGGCAAAGGTGGAGGCGGCATGGCGTCCCTGCGAACGCCACGCCGGCTCGTGTTGCGTCCTTACCGGATCGCGACCGGATTGATCATGCTCTGCACACCGCCCTTGAAGCGCGGCTGGCCGAGCACGAACAGGAACTCATAGGCCTTGTCCTTGGCAAGTTCAGCGGTGTTCATGTTTTCGAGGATATAGGTGCCGTTCATCGGCAGCAGGATCTGGTGCACCTCGAACACATTCTTGGACTCGAAGGGAATCACCTCGACCGCCCAGGTGTCGGCGCCAACGGCGACCACGCCCTTGCCGGTGAGGTATTTTGCGCCCTCGACGCCGAGGCCCGGCTCGACGCTGGCGTAGCGCTTGTCGTCCTTGCCGATCAGGCTGAGCCAGCCGGTGTGGAAGATGACGACGTCGCCCTGGCGGATTTCGACACCCTGTTTCTTGGCGACTTCCTCGATCTCCTTGACGTTGAACGCCGTGCCTTCCTTGACGACGTCAGTGCCGTAATGGGCGGCCATGTCGAGCAGCACGCCGCGCGTCACCATCGGCGGGACTTTTTCGATGCCGAGCTTCTTCAGCCCGGTGGGATCGGCGAAGTCGAGCAGCTTGTTGCCGTTGTAATAGACGTGATCGACGCCGATATGGCCGAGGCCGTCGAGCTGGCTGCCGATGCCGACCCAGGTGTCAAGGATGTCGTCGTTATAGGTTGTCTTGGTCGGCCCGAGGCCTGGGTTGCCGGCCTGGCCCGGCTGCACGACCGTGATCTTGAAGGTGCGCGGCGGGTAGGCGGGGGTCTTGCTGTCGACGGGGATGCCGAGCGCGTAGGTCTTGCCGGTCTTCACCAGCTGCGCGGCTTTGACGACGAGTTCGGGCTTCATGTAGTTGGCGGCGCCGATCTCGTCATCCGGACCCCATTTCGATTTCGTCCAGTCCTGCGCGCTGGCCGCGCCGGCCGATCCCAACAAGGCAACAGAGCAGCACAATACGAGTGCGTAACGCATCGCAGTCCTCCCAAGAGTTGACGTTGTGGTTGTTGGTAGCAAGTGCCTCATACTAACGTAGTAGAGGCGAACGGCCAGAGGATTCCGATAACGCGGCCCAACGCCGAGCATCGCAAGCGCGAAGCGCATCGCCGTTTGTTACAAGAATGTGGCGAGTGAAATTTCGCCGCGCGGAACGGGGCGCGGGTCAGGCTGCGATATCCGCGTCCTTCTTTTGCAGGCAGGAGATGAAGCCGCGCAGTGCGCTGTACTCATGCGCGGCGCGGCGGGCGATGAACAATGTCTCCACCCGCGATTGCGGCGTCCCAAGGGCATGGACGCTGACGCCGTCGTTTTTCCCGACCACCGCGCGCGGCAGCAGCGTGACGCCCATGCCGGCCGCGACGCAGCCGATCATGCCGTCGAGCGTGCCGAGTTCGAACCGCGTCGCCGACGGCCAGCCGAATTCGGTGAGGACCTGTTCCAGGCGCTGGCGATAGGTGCAGCCAGTGCGGAACACCAGCGCGGTCGGCCCGGACTCCGGCGTTGCGGCGCGGAGCGCCGCGAGGTCCTTCACGTGTTTTGCCGTCACCAGCACCAGCTCTTCGCGGAACGCGACCGTCGAGACGAGGTCGGCATGTTCGATGGGGCCGGCAACGAATGCGCCGTCGAGATTGCCGTCGAGCACGGCGGCGACGAGGTCGGCGGTTGTTGCCGTGCGCAGGGAGAGCCGCACCGCAGGAAAACGGCGATGGAAGTCGGCGAGCAGGGCAGGCAGCCGCACCGCAGCCGTCGTTTCCATCGAACCGATAGAAAGCGGCCCCTTTGGCTCGCCATCGTCGCGGGCGGCCAGCACCGCTTCGCGCGATAGTGCCGCCATCCGCTGGGCGTAGGGGAGGAGACGCCGTCCCGCGCCGGTCAGGGTCATGCCGCGGCTGTGCCGCTCAAAAAGCGCGGTGCCGATCGCGGCTTCCAGCGCTTTGATGCGTTGAGTGACATTGGACTGCACGGTGTTGAGTTCTTCGGCCGCGCGGGTGATGCCGCCGGTACGGGCGACGGCCGAGAAAGTCAGGAGGTCGGTCAGTTCCACCGCAAATCTCCGTTTCAATTTAGAGATAGCTGAATTCTCAAGTATTCATTTTTGGAGAATGGTAGTCCGACTTAAGCTCGGTGTCCAGACGAGGAGAGATTCATGCCGATCGCAACGCCGCTGACTGCGCTGCTGGGGATCACGCATCCGATCCTGCTGGCCCCGATGGATACGCTCGCCGGGGCACGGCTGGTGCGGGCGGTGAGCGAGGCGGGTGGCTTCGGCATCCTTGGCGGCGGTTACGGCGACAGGACGCGGCTGGAGAGCGAGACCGCGAAGCTCAAGGATTTTGCTGGTCCCTTTGGTATCGGTTTCATCACCTGGAGCATGGCGAAGCAGCCGGAGCTTCTCGACATCGCACTCGCAGCCGGACCGCGCGCGATCATGCTGTCGTTCGGCGATCCCGCGCCCTTTGCACCCCGCATCAAGCAGGCTGGCGCGCTCCTGATCTGCCAGGTGCAGAGCGAGGACATGGCCAAGCAGGCGCTCGATGCCGGCGCGGACATCCTGATCGCGCAGGGCAGCGAGGCGGGTGGACACGGCGCTTCGCGCACGACGCTCGACATCGTCTCGGCGGTCATCGACTTTTCCGCCGGACGGGTGCCGGTGGTCGCTGCGGGCGGTATTGCCGACGGGCGTGGCCTTGCGGCGATGATGATGCTCGGCGCCTCGGGCGTGCTGATGGGCACGCGCTTCTATGCCAGCGTTGAGGCTGATGGCGCCGAAGAAGCCAAGCGACGCATCTGCGCGGCTGGCGCCGGCGAGACCGTGCGCGGCGTCGTGCCCGACTGGTCGCGCAACATCTTCTGGCCGGCCCCCTTCACGGGACGCACCTTGGTCAACGAGCATGTGCGGCGCTGGACCGGCCACGAGGTGGAACTGATGCAGAAGGTCGGTGAAGTGTCCGCGGAATATTTCGCGGCCAGAGCCGCCGGCAATTTCGACGTCGCCGTTGTATTTGCCGGTGAGTCCGTCGGCCTGATCCATGATATCCCGCCGGCGGCCGAAATCGTCGAGCGCATCGTCACCGAAGCCGAACAGCTCCTGCTCGGACGCCGCAATTTCGTCGCCGCCGCCTGAACACAAACCGCAAGAGAAATAGCCATGTGGCCGGATCGCCGTTTCCTCGACCTCGTCAAGACCGAATTCCCGATCGTGCTGGCGCCGATGGCGGGTGCGATCGATGCCGAGCTCGTCATCGCGGCAGCGCAAGGCGGCGCGCTGGGCTCCTTGCCCTGTGCGATGCTCACGGCCGAAAAGGCGCGTGAACAGGTCCACGTCATCCGCCAGCGCGTCTCTGCGCCCATCAACATGAATTTTTTCTGCCACAGGGCGGTCGATGCCGATCCCAAGCGAGAGGCCGGCTGGAAGGCGCGGCTGGGCGCCTATTACAGCGAGTTCGGGCTCGATCCCGCAGCCCCCGTCAATACCGCCAACCGCGCGCCGTTCGACGCCGCCTTCTGTGCCGTCGTCGAGGAGCTGAAGCCGGAAGTCGTCAGCTTCCATTTCGGTCTGCCGTCGCCGGATCTGGTCAAGCGCGTCAAGGCGGTAGGCGCAGTCGTGATGTCGTCGGCAACGACGGTGAAGGAAGCGATCTGGCTGGAAGAGAGCGGCGCTGACGTGATCATCGCGCAGGGCGCAGAGGCCGGCGGCCATCGCGGCATGTTTCTCACCGAAAACATTGCCGAGCAGCCCGGCACCTTCGCGCTGGTGCCGCAGGTCGTCGATGCCGTGAAGGTCCCGGTCGTTGCGGCCGGTGGGATCGCTGACGGGCGTGGCATTGCGGCGGCGTTTGCGCTCGGCGCATCCGGCGTGCAGATCGGGACCGCCTATCTGCGCTGTCCGGAATCCAAAGTGGTCGCGCCAGCCCGCGCGGCGCTGGCGCAGGCGAGCGACGAGAGCACCGTCATCACCAACGTCATGACCGGCCGCCCGGCGCGCGGGGTCGCCAACCGCGTGATGCGCGAGGTCGGGCCGATCTCGCCGGATGCCCCGGCATTCCCCCATGCCGCGACCGCGCTCGGCCCCTTGAAGGCGGCCGCCGAAAAGCTCGGCCGGGTCGATTTCACCAGTCTTTGGGCCGGGCAGGCGGTGCGGCTGGGCCGGGACATGCCGGCAACCGAGCTGACCCGGGCCCTGGCCGGCGGGGCATTGGCCCGGATGGCCCAAATGGCCGGGTAGGACTGTCCGTACCGCGGTTGCGGCGCAAAAGCGGCCTCTGCTATACGGCGGTCTCAATTCCCCCGTTTGAGGCCCTATATAATGTCCGTGGACGCCACGACCGTTCGCCGTATCGCGCATCTGGCGCGGATCGCGGTCACCGACGCCGAAGTTCCCCATCTGCAGGGTGAACTGAATGCGATGCTGGCCTTTGTCGAGCAGTTGTCGGAGGTCAATATCGACGACGTCGAGCCGATGACCTCGGTGACGCCGATGGAAATGAAGAAGCGCGCCGACGTCGTCAATGACGGCGAGATCGCTGATGACATCGTCAAGAATGCGCCGGCGACTGAGGATCACTTTTTCCTCGTGCCGAAATTCTTGGATTAGGAGTAGCCGATGTGTCTGCTCTGCGATGATGAAAAGGCCTATCAGGCTTACATGAACTACCTCGACGCCATGGAGCGGCAGGGCAAACCGGCCGATCCCGACAAAGCGATCGATGCCGTGCTCGACGCCCTCGAAGCCAACGAAAGGACGCGTCCGAAAAAGGACGATCCTGCCAACGACAAGACTCTGTCTCCGTTCTTCTGCAGCCCGATCAATAAATGACCGATTTGACTTCGCTGACGATCGCCGAGGCCCGCGACGGCCTCGCGAAAAAGTCCTTTACGTCGCGCGAGCTGACCGATGCGCATCTGACCGCAATGGAGGCGGCGCGCTCGCTCAACGCCTTTGTGCTGGAGACGCCCGACCAGGCGCGCGCCATGGCAAAGGCCGCCGACGCCAGCATCGCCAAGGGCGAGGGCGGCCCGCTTGCCGGCATTCCGCTTGGGATCAAGGACCTGTTTGCGACAAAGGACGTGCGCACGACCGCGTGCTCAAAGATCCTCGGCAATTTCGTGCCGACCTATGAGTCGACCATCACCTCGCAGCTCTGGCGCGACGGCGCCGTGATGCTCGGCAAGCTCAACAATGACGAGTTCGCCATGGGCTCGTCGAACGAGACCTCGTGTTTCGGCCCGGTGGTCAACCCGTGGCGCCGCGAAGGCTCCAACACCTCGCTGGTGCCCGGCGGCTCCTCCGGCGGTTCGGCGTCGGCTGTCGCCGCGCTGCTCTGCATGGGCGCGACCGCGACCGACACCGGCGGTTCGATCCGCCAGCCCGCGGCCTTCACCGCGACCGTCGGCGTGAAGCCGACCTACGGCCGCTGCTCGCGCTGGGGCATCGTCGCCTTTGCCTCCTCGCTCGATCAGGCAGGCCCGATCGCGCGCACCAACCGCGATGCCGCGATTTTGCTGCGCTCGATGGCCGGCCATGATGCCAAGGACACGACTTCGGTCGACATCGCCGTGCCCGATTACGAAGCCGCGATCGGCAAGTCCGTAAAGGGCATGAAGATCGGCATTCCCAAGGAGTATCGCCTCGACGGCATGCCCAACGAGATCGAGAAGCTGTGGAGCGATGGCGCTGCCTGGCTGAAGGCGGCCGGCGCGGAACTCGTCGAGGTATCGCTGCCGCACACCAAATACGCGCTGCCGGCCTATTACATCGTGGCGCCGGCGGAAGCCTCGTCCAATCTCGCCCGTTATGACGGGGTGCGCTATGGCCTGCGTACGCCCGGCCGTTCCATGATCGACATGTACGAAAATACCCGCGCCGAGGGCTTTGGCGCCGAGGTGCGCCGCCGCGTCATGATCGGCACCTACGTGCTCTCGGCCGGCTATTACGATGCCTATTATCTGCGCGCGCAAAAAGTGCGCACGCTGATCAAGAAGGATTTTGAGGATTGCTTTGCCAAGGGCGTCAACGCGATCCTGACGCCGGCAACGCCGTCGGCAGCGTTCGGCGTCGGCGAGAAGGGCGGCGCCGATCCCATCGAGATGTATCTCAACGACATCTTCACGGTTACCGTCAACATGGCGGGCCTGCCCGGCATCGCGGTCCCCGCCGGCAAGGATGCGCAGGGCCTGCCGCTCGGGCTGCAGCTGATCGGCCGTCCCTTCGACGAGGAGACGCTGTTCTCGCTCGGCGAGGTGATCGAGCAGGCCGCCGGCCGCTTCACCGCGCCGAAATGGTGGTGAGCATGGTGGATCTGAAAGCCAGTCTTTCAGATGCCAGGCCGGCGCCGACGCTGAGCCCGCCGCTGGCCGCGCTATGGTGGGCCGCCAAGGGCGATTGGGACGCCGCGCACAAGATCGTCCAGGACGAAGACGGCAAGGACGCCGCCTGGGTGCACGCCTATCTGCACCGCGTCGAGGGCGACCTCGGCAATGCCGGTTATTGGTATCGCCAGGCCGGCCAGCCGGTGGCAAAGGACGCGCTGGAGGCCGAGTGGGAGCGCATCGCCGCTGCGCTCGGCGAAGGAGAACGGAAATGACGACGACCGGCGGCAAGCTGATCAAGGGCTCAACCGGCGACTGGGAAGTCGTGATCGGTATGGAGGTCCACGCCCAGGTCACCTCGAACTCGAAACTCTTTTCCGGCGCATCGACCGCCTTCGGCGGCGATCCCAACAGCCATGTCTCGCTGGTCGATGCCGCGATGCCCGGCATGTTGCCCGTGATCAATGAGGAATGCGTGCGCCAGGCCGTGCGCACCGGGCTTGGCCTGAACGCAAAGATCAATCTGCGCTCGGTGTTCGACCGCAAGAACTACTTCTTTCCCGACCTGCCGCAGGGCTACCAGATCAGCCAGTACAAATCGCCCGTTGTCGGCGAGGGCGAGGTGATCGTCGAGCTCGAGGGCGGCCGGACCGCGACCGTCGGCATCGAGCGGCTGCACCTGGAGCAGGACGCCGGCAAATCGCTGCACGACCAGTCGCCGTCGATGTCCTTTATCGATCTCAACCGCTCCGGCGTGGCGCTGATGGAGATTGTCTCAAAACCGGACATCCGCGATGCGGAGCAGGCCAGGGCCTATGTGACCAAGCTGCGCTCGATCCTGCGCTACCTCGGCACTTGCGACGGCGACATGGAGAAGGGGAACCTGCGCGCCGACGTCAACGTGTCGGTGCGCAAGCCGGGCGGGCCGCTCGGCACCCGCTGCGAAATCAAGAACATGAACTCGATCAACTTTATCGGCCAGGCGATCGAATGCGAGGCGCGGCGGCAGATCGAGATTATCGAGGATGGCGGCGTGATCGAGCAGGAGACGCGCCTGTTCGATCCCAACAAGGGTGAAACGCGCGCGATGCGGTCCAAGGAGGAGGCGCACGACTACCGCTATTTTCCCGATCCGGACCTGCTGCCGCTGGAATTCAGCCAGGCCTTCGTCGACGAGTTAAGAGCGCATCTGCCGGAGCTGCCGGACCAGAAAAAAGCGCGCTTCATCGCCGACTTTGCGCTGTCGCCCTATGACGCGAGCGTGCTGGTCGCCGAGCGCGAAAGCGCCGACTTCTACGAAACGGTGCTGGCAAAGCTCTCCGACAAGAAACGTGACGGCAAGGTGGCGGCAAACTGGGTGATCAACGAGCTGTTCGGCCGCCTCAACAAGGAAGGCAGGGACATCAAGGGGTCGCCGGTGTCCGCCGAGCAGCTCGGCGCGATCGTTGGCCTGATCGGCGAGGGCACCATATCCGGCAAGATCGCCAAGGACCTGTTCGAGATCGTCTGGCAGGAGGGCGGCGACCCCCGCGCCATCGTCGAAGCGCGCGGCATGAAGCAGGTCACCGACCTCTCGGCGATCGAAAAGGTGGTCGACGAGATCATCGCGGCCAATCCGGACAAGGTCGCGCAGGCGAAAGCCAAGCCCCAGGCGCTCGGCTGGTTCGTCGGCCAGGTGATGAAGTCGTCGGGCGGCAAGGCGAACCCGCAAGCCGTCAACGATCTCCTGAAGACCAAGCTCGGCCTCTGACGAAATGCGCACGCGGCGTCGCGTCTCGCCGCCGCGTCACCATGTCAGCATCTCCATTTCAGTCGCAAACTGATCGCGTGTGACACGCGCGAGGTGACGCGCGTGTTGCGAATCGCCGCGCGATGATTCGCAACAAGCGCGACGTTTGGCGTGAGCGACCGAGCGATCATGCCGGTGAGCACGAAAAATATTTTGCTTGCCAAAATCCAAGACTCGGAGTCCACGACCAGCGCCGTTAACTACGTTGCTCTGCTCACGCGCGCTATCGTCGCGCGAACGATGCTTCGATTGTGAATCGGAGAAATAGCTGCGGCACAGGCATTTCCTGCAATCTTGACAAACGTCGATGCATACGGCGCAGGCACTTCTCGCGTCGTGTCGCGCACGCATCGCAGCGTCGTCGCATGATGCGCGCGATGCGTTCGCATAAGCGCGCGTCAACTCTTCCTTAAGGGGGACGCTGTTTTTTTTGATGTCGTTGCTGTATTGCGAATGACGTGCATCTCGATTCCCGAGTTGCACAACAGCGACAAAGCCATCTCACTACATTAGGAGGGCAACATGGCTAAGAAGGCAAAGAAGGCGAAGAAGGCGAAGAGCGCAGTGAAGAAGACTGCGAAGAAGACCCGCAAGGTCTCCAAGAAGAAGAAGTAACTCTCGCCTTTGAGAGGATGCCGGTGTCCTTGACGCCGGCGCGTCACGAGAGCCTTCAGGCGGCGGACTAGCGAAAGCCGGTTACTTCAGAAGCGCTCTGGTCGACGAAAGAGGGTGTCGGCGAGACATCAGGTCAACGGCCGGACCGGATTTTCGATCTTCGAAGATCGGTACGGCAGAAGAAACGGTCTTTCTTCGTTCGGTGCGGGGCGCTCGCGTTCCGCAGTTTCACCCGGAGGCCTCGCGGCCGAGGGGATGGGATCTGGTCCTGACGTGTTCGCCGACGCCCTCGTTCCAGCCGCCGGGGATCGCCCCGGCTTTTTTATGCCCGCAGCACCGCTGGTTCGATCCGTCTCCCGGCAACGGGAGACGCCTTGGTGCGTTCCGTACGCTCAGGCTTGCCGCTTCATCCGTCCGTGTGGCTGCCAGACGCGGCAGCGAAGGGCCTTGCGGCAATGGTTATCGTTGTCCCAATCGCGACGGTAAACCGAACTTTGCGACTGCGAAGAAACCCCTGCGGCACAAGCACTTCTTTGATCCCGCAGTCAACGGGCGGCCGGCCGCATTTACATGCCGTTCATCGCGATACTTAAACTGCCCTTCAAAATTGCCCGTCCATATTCGCCTCAACAAGCCGGCAAACGGCAGCGCATGATCCGCCAAAGTGTCGGCGGTTTGGCGATCAGATTATGCGACCTTCAAAAATGGCGCGCGATCGGACGCAAAACCGGTTTCCACTTTTGCTGATCGCGCGGGGGAATAGCGTTTCAAAGTTGGACAGGGGCCGCACTCGGGGGAGCACGCGGCAACAAGAATAAAGGGGAGACCAAACATGTTTCACGGGACATTGGATCTGGACGGCGCAGTTCCGGTCGCGGAGAGCGCGATCCAGGACGTGCTGTTCGAGCGCGGGCTTTACTGGGCGAGCGGCCGCTCCGGCGTCGTCAACCTCGTCGCCGCCCACAAATGGTTCAACCTTGCGGCCCTCAAGGGCCGCCCGGATGCGATCGCGCTCCGCCGCGAGGTCGCCGAGCAGATGAGCGAGAGCGAAATCGCCGCCGCCCTCAGCGAAGCTCGCGCCTGGATGACGGCGCATTGATTCCGTTGCGGCTGGCCGGCCGCAACGTCGCCTTGTTGCAACAGAGCGGATCGGATCAATGCGCGTCGACGATCGCTTCCGCTGTTTCCGGCCTCGATCTTTAGTGGCTCTGCACGTGCGGCCATCCGCCGAGGCCAGGTGTCCGGCTACTGATCGCGTTGAACGTCTGCGTCGGCATCGCGTTGAGCTGACCAGGTAAGCCGCTATCGGCGGCGCCAGCCGAAGGAATTCCTCACGCGGCGCTTCCGCTCAATAGGGTTCACGCCACCGATACGCCCGCGCTCTCCCGTTCGGCACCCTGGCATTCGCCACGTACGGATTCGTCACGCACATGGCGGGTCGGCCGGATGCCGAAGCCTGACACTGGGGTAGCGAATAGTAACTGCAGTCTATCCATTCGCCGCCACCGAAGGACCCTTCGTAGACCTTCATGCATACCGGATGGACGGCATCATAAGATTGAGCAAAGGAAGGTGTCGCGAAAAGAACTGCAAATGCCAGGACAATTGAACTCGTGATGCGCATACGAACCTCCTAACGAGTGATCTTCTCCGGTCAAATCCGGTCGCGCCGTAATTCAGCGCCTTGCCTTGAGTGTCTGAGCCGCCCCGCATCGGCCGGCCCATGTCAATAGGTTCACTTCAGCCCGGTTCCGGTTTCGTCAGACAATGGCAGTCGAACAAAGTTAGAGGCAGGAATCGGCGAGGCAATGACCGACTCCTACGCTGCTTATGAAAAGGCTCAATCACCGTCAGGCCAAGCGGCGAAGAATCACCATTGAGCACGTTTGTGTGAACCAACGGGCAGAGCGACCGTCGCGATGGCATGAGTTCATTCGCGGGCGGATGCCGAGCATTTGCGATCTGATAGGGTGAGCTGAGATGCTCCGACGTGTCCCGTTGCAGCCCGCAATTGAGCGGCGAGCGCGGCCATCAAGGAAGTCGACGAGGGCATTTGGCTCGTCAGCTTCATGCACTATGATCTCGGATACTTCGATCTGGAGCAGAAAACCTTGCAACCCCTCGACAACCCGTTCGGCACGAGGTTGTCACCCATGTCTTAGGTACGTTC
>DATEJC010000530.1:0-3084 GCA_035278345.1 Bradyrhizobium sp.
TGGCGATGCGGGTGCGCTGCGCGATCTCGTCGTCGAGACGGCGAAAGCGAAAAAGCTGAAGAAGAAATCGCCGCTGCTCTATCTTGCCGGCGAGGAGCTGGCGCGGGATCTGCCGGGCGAGCTGCGCGACCAGGGCTTTGAGGTCGTCACCCACATTGCCTACCGTATGGTTCCGGCCAAGCGCCTGCCTGATGAAGTGATCGACGGCTTTGCCGCGGGCCGAATCGAGGCGGTCCTGCATTATTCCCGGCGCAGCGCGCGGGCCTTTGTCGAGGCGGCGCGGACGGGCGGGGTGGAAATCTCGGCGCTGGCGCTGCCGCAATGCTGCATATCGTCAGCCGTGGCCGAAATCGTCCGCGAGGCCGGCGCCAGCCAGGTTACGGTGGCGGCCCGGCCGGACGAAAATGCCTTATTCGAGGCTTTGAAGCGTGCTTTGCCGGCCCGACTGGCTTAAGAGAGCAGGCCTGATCTGCTAAGTTCGGTCGAAATCAGAGGTATTTGCGATGGTCGATGACAGGCCCGAAGACAAGGCGCCAGCCGAATCCAGCCGGCCCAAGCGGGAGCCACCGACCATCGACCTCAAGGCTACCGACGTCTCCGAGGCGCCAAGTCCTGAAACTTCAAGTCCCGAAGCTTCAAGTCCTGAGGCTGCAGGTCCCTCGGCTTCAGGTCCCGAGGCCAAGGAGGCCGAGCAGGCCGCGGCCGAGCCGGGCCCCGAGGCCGCGCCGGCGTCTCCTTCTCAACCTGTCTCGCAGCCGATTTCACCCTGGGCGATCGCCCCAATCTCCGGTGCGGTCGCAGCCGCGCTCGTGATCGGCGTCGGCTGGGTGCTGGGGTGGCCGGCGGTGCAGGCGCCGGCTCCGGCGCCGCAGCTCAATGCGGCCGCGATCGACGATCTCACCTCGCGCCTCGCCAGCCTCGAAACGAAGACGAGCAAGCCGGCTGCGCCGGTCGCCGATCCGGCAGCGGTGGTACGAATGGATGCCATCGAGAAATCCGTCGCGGCGCTGCGCAGCGAACTTGCAGGCGTGCGCGCGCAGGCTGACAAGCTCGTCTCCGCCGTCAACGAGGTCAAAGCCCAGCCGCGCGACGGCTCAGCGCCGGCGGCGGCTCCGGTCGATCTCGCGCCCATCAATGAGCGCATCGCGCAGATCGAGCGCGCGGCCAAGGCGCAGGAAAGCGAGATCGCCGCGATCAAGTCGGCTGAAGCAAAGCCGGCGAACACCAAGCCCGCCGATGACGTTGCGCTGCGCCGCGTGGTCGCTGCCTCCTTGCTCGATGTCTCGGTGCGCCATGGCGATCCCTTTGCGGCGCCGCTTGCTGCGGCAAAGTCGCTCGCGACCAATGCCGATGCGCTGAAGCCGCTGGACGCGTTTGCGGCCACCGGCGTTCCCAATGCGCCGGCGCTGTGCCGCGAACTCGTCGCGATCGTGCCGAAGCTTGCGCCATCGACGCCGGAGACCGAGACCACCGGCAGCGGCATCGTCGATCGCCTGCAGGCAGGCGCGGCAAAGCTCGTGCGCATTCAGCGCGCGGATGCGACTGGTACGGATCGCGCCAGCATCGTGGCGCGCGTCACTGCGGCGGCGCTGCGCAACGACGTCAACGAAGCGCGGCGCGAGCTGAATACGCTGGCGCCGGCCGATCGGGCTGCTGCGCAAGCCTGGCTCGAAAAAGCCGATGCGCGCGATGCGGCGCTCGCCGCTTCGCGCAAATTCGCTGCCGAGGCCATGACCGCGCTCGCGACAGCCAAATAGGAATTTCATGATCCGCATCATTTTGTTCCTGGCTCTGATCGCAGCCGCGGCCGCGGGCGCGGCATGGGTTGCCGACCAGCCCGGCGACGTCGTGCTGTCGTGGGGCGGCTGGCGCGCCGAGACCACGCTGCCGGTATTCGCGCTTGGGCTCGGCATTGCGGTCGTCGTGGCCATGATACTCTGGTCGTTCCTGCGCGGGCTGTGGCGCACACCGGATCGGATGCGCCGCAAGAGGCACGAGCGTCGCCATGCGCGCGGCCGTCACGCCATCACGCAAGGATTGCTCGCCGTCGGCCACGGTGACGTCTCGCTGGCGCGCCGCCATGCCGACGATGCGCGCCGCCATGCCGGGCACGATCCGCTGGCGCTGCTGTTGACGGCGCAATCGGCGCAGCTCGAAGGCGATCGCGAAGGTGCGCAGCGCGCCTTCCGCGCCATGGCGGAGCGTGACGATACGCGCCTGCTCGGCCTGCGCGGCCTGTTCATCGAGGCGCAGCGCGCGGACGATCCGGTCTCCGCCGTGATGATCGCTGATGAAGCGCTGAAGATCTCGCCGTCCTCGACCTGGGCCTCGCATGCAGTGCTCGGCTTCCGCTGCGCCAAGGGCGACTGGAACGGCGCGTTGTCGATCCTCGACAATAACCTCTCATCCGGACTGATCGACAAGGCGACCTACCGGCGCCAGCGCGGCGTGCTTTTGACGGCGCGCGCATTGGAGCTGGAAAAGGCCGACCGCGATCTCGCGCGCGAAAGCGTGATGGAGGCGGTGAAGCTGGCGCCGACGCTGGTGCCGGCCGCGGTGCTTGCCGCCAAGTTCGAGAGCGAGGCGCATCAGGTGCGCCGCGCGATGCGGATCGTCGAGACGGCATGGCTGGCGGAGCCGCATCCCGATCTCGCGGACGCCTATTCGCACGTCAAGCTCGGCGACTCCGCGCGGCAACGCCTGGTGCGCGTCGAAACGCTGGCGGCAAAGATGCCCGGCCACATCGAAGGCGCGCTGGCGATCGCGCGAGCCGCGATCGATGCGTCCGAATTTGCCCGCGCGCGGGAGGCACTGGCGCCCTTCCTCGACAAGCCGACGCAGCGCGTCGCGGTGCTGATGGCCGAGATCGAGCGCACCGAACATGGCGACAGTGGCCGCGCGCGGATGTGGGCGATGCGCGCGGTGCGCGCGCTGCACGATCCCGCCTGGACGGCAGACGGCTATGTCAGCGATCGCTGGCGTCCGGTGTCACCGGTGTCAGGCAAGCTCGACGCGTTCCAGTGGCAGACGCCCGTGGCGAGCCTTCCATCCGACAAGGGCGCCGCGATCGAGTCTTCGCCGTTC
>DATEJC010000531.1:0-3004 GCA_035278345.1 Bradyrhizobium sp.
TGAAACTTGAGTCCTGAAAGTCCCGGCATTGTCCGGGACTTTTTCCTTTGCGATTTGCGGTAGTCGGCGGCAATTCCGCTGGCCTGTCGCGTCAGCTTCCTTCTGACATGCTCTCCGTGCCGAGGAGGCACCGGCATTTTCAACCCGGCCTCCTTGGCGGACAATCCCGGATTTACGAGTACACGCGCTAGCTCGCGGCGTTACCTGAACTTCATCCCGCGCGCCTTGAACAGTTGCGCGCTGACAAACTTCTTCAATCCGGCCGCATCGTCGAATTCCAGCGTCACCTTGAACGGCACGATGGCGCGCGCCCAGTCCGGCAATCCGTCCGCCGTGCGCAGGCGCGCGAGATCCTTTTCCGTGGTCACCAGCGTCAGCCCGCTGCTCTCCGCTTCCGCGACCAGGCTGGCAGCTTCGTCCGCCGTGAGCGGATGATGATCGGCAAATGTCTGCGTTGTGGCGACATCGATGCCGGCCTCGCGGAGCGTAGCGAAGAACCGGCCGGGATCGCCGATGCCGGCAAAGGCAAGCACGCGCTTGCCGCGCAGCGCTGCAAGCGAGGATTCATCAGGTTTGAACCGCGCGCGCAGCACCGGCTTGCCCTGGCCTGCGATAGCGGCGGCCACGCCATCCGCGCCACGCCCCTCGCCGATCACGACCAGCGCGTCGGTGCGCTCGAGCTGCGCGGCGAGCGGCGCGCGCAGCGGCCCTGATGGCATCACCTGCGCGTTGCCGATGCCTCTGTTGCTGTCGATCACGATCAGCGAGACATCCTTGGCGATGGCCGGATTCTGGAAGCCATCGTCCATCACGAGCACGGTGGCGGCCAGCGATTTCGCCAGCGCCACGCCGTCGGCGCGGTCGCGCGAGACCACGACGGGCACGGACTGCGCGAGCATCAGGGGCTCGTCGCCGACGTCGGCCGCGCTGTGCCTTGATGCATCGACACGGACCGGGCCACGCAATTTGCCGCGATAGCCGCGGCTGAGCACGACCGGGGTCTCGCCAAGCTCGCGCAACAATTTTGCCAGCGCCAGCACGGTCGGCGTCTTGCCGGCGCCGCCGCCGTGATAATTGCCGACGCAGAGCACGGGAATGCCGGCGGCAAGGCCGGCGCGCTTGAGGCGATGCGCCGCGACGGCGCCATAGAGCGCCGCGAGCGGCCGGAGCAAATGCGATTTCCAGGACGCGGGCCGGTACCAGAAGGCCGGCTCACGCATTGGCGGCTCCCATCTCGATGCGCAGCTGCATCAGATAGGGCTCGAGCGCGGCGAGCGTACGATCGAGCGCGCCGCCGAGCTGCTCGACCACGCGGCTGCCTGCCGCCGCCTGCGCCTCGCAAGCCTTGGGATCGGCGAGCAATTGCCCGAGCTGCTTGACCAGCATTTCCCCGCTGCTCGCCTCGCGCGCGCCGCCGGCCTTGTCGAGGGCATCGAAGACGTCGGAGAAATTGAAGACATGCGGGCCGTGCACGATGGCCGCCCCCAGCTTGACCGCCTCGATCGGGTTCTGGCCGCCATGCGGGATCAGCGAGCCGCCCATGAACACGATCGGCGCCAGACGATAGAACAGGCCGAGCTCGCCGAGCGTGTCGGCGACGTAGATGTCGGTGTTGGCGGCCGGCAGTTCCTCGCGCGAGCGCTGCGTGAAGCGAAGGCCTGACGATGCGACGAGGCCCGCCACGGCATTGCCGCGGTCGGGATGCCGCGGCACGATCACCAAGAGCAGGCCGGGAAAGAAACTGGCGAGCCTGCGGTGGGCGTCGATCAGGATTTCCTCCTCGCCTGGATGGGTCGAGGCGGCAACGATGACCGGTCGGCCGCGCGTCATCGCCATCAGCTTTTCGAGCTTGGCGGGATCGGCCGGCGGCGCCGCCACGTCGAGCTTCAGATTGCCGGTCGTGATGACGTTGCGCGCACCGAGCGTGGCGAAGCGTTCCGCATCGGTCTGGGATTGGGCGAGGCACACCTCGAACTGGCCGAGCAGCGCGGAGATGGTGTTGCGGGCCCTGCGCCAGCGCGGGAAGGAGCGCGGCGACATCCGCCCGTTGATCACCACCATCGGCAGGCGGCGCGAAGCGGACGAGAGGATCAGGTTCGGCCAGAGATCGGATTCGATGAACAGCGCCAGCGACGGCCGCCAGTGATCGAGGAAGCGCGCGACATAGCGCGGGGAGTCATACGGCACGTATTGATGGATGATGTCGGGCGGAAAACGCTTTGCGACGATCGCGGCCGATGTCACCGTGCCCGAGGTGAGCAGGATGCGCAGGTTGAGCGCGCGCAGCCGCTCGATCAGCGCCGCCGCCGCCAGCACCTCGCCGACGCTGGCGCCGTGTATCCACACCAGCGGGCCATGCGGCCGCGTGCCGAGCGACAATCCGCGCCGCTCGCCGACGCGCTCGGGATCTTCCTTGCCCTGCTTGAGGCGGCTGCGAATCACCGCAGGGGCCAGCGGCACCATCGCGAACGACAGCTTCCGGTAGACCCGCAGCGTCATCGGCAGCGAACTAGCCAAGGCCGCCCTCCGGGCGGCCAACTTGCGCATAGGCGCGGCGGGTCGCTTCGTTGAGATAGGTCTCGACTTGCTGGCGCAGTTTTTCCATGGTCTCGGCGTCCGCGTCCGGAGGCACGTAAACGGCGTCAATACCTACCACGGCGCCGCGGCCGAAGGGTAAATTGATGGTAGAGGAGTCCCAGTTTTTCAATCGCCGGAAACGGCTGGTCACCATCGCGAAAGGCAGGATCGGCCGCCCGGATTCGCGCGCCAGCATGATGACACCCATCCCCACCACGCGCGCGCGCTTCGGCACATCGGCGGTGGTCGCGACATTCCAGCCCTCTTCCAGCGCCTGCACCATTTCCCTGAATGCGCCGACCCCGCCCTTGCGGTGGAACGCGCCGGAATGGTCGCCGGATCCCCTGATCGTACCGATGCCGAGCCGCTCGGCGGCGATCGCATTGTATTCGCCGTCGCGATGGCGCGAGATAAGCACCTTGGCGCG
>DATEJC010000532.1:0-10987 GCA_035278345.1 Bradyrhizobium sp.
GGCGGCTGCTCCCCGCACTGTCGGTCAATCGGTCAGTTGATCCGGCGGTTCGATCATTCACGCTCTGCCGTCCCATGCCTAGGTTTCGCCCGTCGACGCGGCGAGCGAAGCCTCGCCTGCGACTGTCGATGGTCCGCTGCCATTACCGCGGCGATCCTAACACTGGCGGAAACCGTGAGCATCCAGACGCGCACGGGGCGCGCTGTCGCACCTGGCGACGGCGATGAGGCCCTGCCTGCCGCGCGCTCGTGCGGTTGCAACCATATGAGGCCGAGGCAATGAAGATCCAGTCCGCCACCGTCACGCTCCCCTCTGGCGTTGCGCTCGACTATGTCGATCACGGCGATCGATCGGGACCGGTGCTGGTGCTGCTCCACGGCTATACCGACTCCTGGCGCTCGTTCGGGCCGCTGCTCGCCGCGTTACCGAAGGATTTGCGGGCGGTCGCCCTTTCGCTGCGCGGGCACGGCGATTCCGGCAAGCCGCGCTCGCGTTACGACGTGGCGACGCTGGCCGCCGACGTCGCTAGCCTCCTGGACAGCCTGCAGGTAGAGGACGCCATCGTGGCCGGCCACTCGATGGGTAGCCTGGTGGCGCAGCGCTTTGCCATCGATCACCCGACGCGCACGCGCGGTCTGATCCTGCTCGGGGCATTCAAGGCACTGAAGGGAAATCCCGGCGCCACCGCCCTGTGGGACGACGCCGTCGCGACGCTCGGGGATCCCGTCCCTTCCAGCTTCGTGCGCGACTTCCAGCAGAGCACGCTTGCGCGCGCCGTGCCGCCGGATTTCTTCGAGATGGTCGTGAAGGAAAGCCTGAAGGTGCCGGCGCATGTCTGGCAGTCGGCGCTGCGCAGCCTGCTCGACACGGATTTCGGCAGGGAGACTGCGAAGATCACGGCTCCAACCCTGATCGTTTGGGGCGACCAGGACGTCTTCTGCTCCAGGGAAGAGCAGCAAGCCCTGAAGACCGCCATAGCTGGCGCCGAGCTGATCACCCACCAAGGCGCCGGCCACGCTCTGCACTGGGAAGAGCCGCTAGCGATCGCTGCCGATATCACAACCTTCGTCAGGAGCTGTGCGCCAGCGAGCGCACGCACCATCCGCATCGCATAACTGCCTAACGACAGGAGATACGTAATGCCCGCTTACAGAGACCAATTGCCCCAACTCGACGGCCGCCTGTTTCTCACCGACGGCGGAATCGAGACGACGCTGATCTTTCATGAAGGGTTCGAGCTGCCCTATTTCGCCGCCTTCCATCTGTTGCGCGATGAGCGCGGCCGCAGCGCCTTGCGCAGCTACTACGCCCGCTATGCTGCGATAGCGCGGCGGGAAGGTCTTGGCTTCATCCTGGAGAGCCCGACCTGGCGGGCCAGCGCCGACTGGGGCGATAAGCTCGGCTATTCCGAGCGGGATCTCGCGCGCGCCAATCGTGATTCCATTGCGCTCATGCAAGAGCTGCGCAAGGAGTTCGAGACCCCGCGCGCACCTGTTGTGATCAGCGGTTGCGTCGGTCCGCGCGGTGACGGTTACGATCCCGGCCAGCTGATGAGTCCGAGCGAGGCAGAAGGGTATCACCTTGCGCAGATCCGTGCGTTCGCGGAGGCCGGCGCCGACATGGTCACAGCCATTACCATCACCAACGCGAATGAAGCCATCGGCATCGCCCGCGCCGCCCGGCGCAGCGGCATGCCCGCCGCCATTTCCTTCACGCTTGAAACCGACGGACGGCTGCCGACCGGTCAGACACTCAAGAACGCCATCGAGGAAGTCGACAACGCGACCAGCGGCAGCCCCGCCTACTACATGATCAACTGCGCCCATCCGACCCACTTCGAGAGCGCGCTATCCGGCGGCCCCTGGGCCAAGCGCATCCGCGGCGTGCGAGCCAATGCGTCGCGGCGCAGCCATCAAGAGCTCAATGACGCACCCGACCTCGACGATGGCGATCCGGCGGAGCTGGGGCACCAGTACGGCGATCTGCTCCGGCTTCATCCGCAGATCAACGTGCTTGGCGGCTGCTGCGGCACCGACCATCGCCACATCGAGCATATCTGTCAGTCCTGCAGGGTCACGACATAGCTCGATTGACGCAATAGGTGCCGCACCCTACCGGTGCGGCATCTTGCCGGCGACGGCGCGTATCTTGCGGGGCGAAGCCTGCCAGATCGCGATTGCCGAGAGCAGGCTCATGGCAATCCCGGCGGCAAAGGCAATGGTGTAACTCCCGGTGAAATCGTGCAGCACGCCGGTGGCCCACGGCCCGGCAGCACCGCCGGCGAGCGCCGCCAGCATGATGGTGCCAAAGATGCTGCCGTAATGCTTGCCCTGGAAAATCTCGATCACGATAGGCCCCATCACGGAGGTGAGCCCATAGCCGAGCGCGCCTTGCGTGAACACCATCAGATAGACCAGCCACAGGCTCGGCGCATATTTCAGCGCGACCAGTGCGGCAAAGCAGATCGCAAAGCCGATGCAGGCGATCGCCCACACCGATTCGCGGCCGATGCGGTCGGAGAGATGGCCGAGCCAGATCTGGCCGGGAATGCCGAGCAGACTGACCACGCCCAGCGCCCAGACGCCGACGCTCGACGAGAAGCCGATGTCGAGCAGGAATTTCGTCTGGTGCACCTGCACCGCGTACCAGATGTACAGGCCGCAGAAATAGCCGATCGCGATCCACCAGAACCGCGCGGTACGGATCGCGAGGCTCAATGTCCAGTCGGTGTTCGCCCACACGGGATCGACGACATTTGAAACGGGCTGTGCGGACGTCGCCGTCGGCGCGGGATCGCCGTCGGGCAACAGGCCGATGTCCTCGGGCCGCTTGTGCAGCAGCAGGTTGATCGGCACCAGCACGACGATGATCAGAATGCCCATGGCCGTGCAGGACGTCTTCCATCCCGTCTGCTCGATCATGTGCTGCACCCAGGGCAGCAGCGTCACCGAGCCGACGCCGACGCCGGCAAAGGCGAGGCCCAACGCCAGCCCGCGGCGGCGGATGAACCAGTTCGGCACGAACAGCGATTGGCCCGAGTAGCCGAGGCAAACGCTGCCGGCGCCGACCAGTACGCCGATGGTCAGATACAGATGCCAGGGCTGCGTCGTCAACGGCGCCAACAGCATGCCGCCGCCCATCAGGGCTACACCAAGTTCCATCACCGCGCGTGGGCCAAGCCGGTCCATCATCCGCCCGATCAACGGGCTCATGATGCCGGACACCACAAAGCCGAAGGAGAATGCGCCGGCAGTGACGCCGCGGTCCCAGCCGAATTCCGAGATGATGGGTGGAAACAGCAGCGAGAACGCGGTGCGGGCGTTGACGCCGATCGCCATAGTGACGAACACCACGGCGACGATCACCCAGCCGTAATAGAAGGGAAGCCGGCTTTTCATGTTCGCGTCCCGGGCCGGCGCGTCCAGCTCTCCGCATTGACGGCGCCCACCGGGGCGTTGCCCTTGATGATCTCCGCGACCTGCCGCACGGTTTCCGCGGATTGGTGCTCGATCGCCTGCGGCGTCAGGCCGCCGACATGCGGCGTCGCGATCACGTTCGGCAATCTCGCAAGTTCCGGCGATGGCATCTGGTCGAGTGCGCGGCCGACGTCCATCGCCGCGCCCGCGATGCGATTGTCGCGCAAGGCGGCGGCCAGCGCCGCTTCATCGACGAGATTGCCGCGCGACAGATTGATGAAGTAGGCGTGCTTCTGCATCCGCGCGAGCGCCGCCTGCCCGATTAGGTTCTCGGTCGCCTCATTGGCGATGGCGAGGCAAACGACGTAATCCGAGCGGCCGAGAAGATCGTCGAGCGGCACGTGCTGGATCGCGGCATCGTCGATGGTGACGAAGGGATCGGCGACCAGCACCTCCATGCCCAGCACTTTCGCGAGGCCTGCAAGATAGCGCCCGATAGCGCCAAAGCCGATGATGCCGATGCGGCTGCCGGCGAGCTGCCGCCCCATCATCACTTGCGGCGCCCTGCCCGCGTGGTAATCCGCGGTCGCCCGCGAGACGCCGCGTGACAGATCGACCATGTAGCCGAGCGCGAGCTCGGCGACCGACTGCACGAAGCCCGGGCTTGCGCGGGTCACCAGCACGCCGACGGCGGACGCCGCTGACACGTCGATGTTGCGGATATCCACCGCGCAGCGCACGAAGGCGCGCAGCTTCGGCAGCTTGGGAAAAATCTCGCCCGGTCCCTGCGTCATGCGGTCGGCGACGACGATGTCGACGTCCTCTGCTGCATCGATCAGCGCGGCAGCATCGAGCGCGACGTCGCCCTCATGCAGCTTGACGTCGGCCACCGCGCGCAGCGCGCTCAGGCTGCGCTCGCCGTAATAGTCGCGCCGCATCTGCGGGGTATGGGCCAGCAATACTTTCAAGGCGGGGCAATTCTTTCAATGATCCTTCGGACCATCTGCGGGCGAAGAGGTCAAGTGCCATCGCCGCAACCCCTGCCCGCGTTAAAACGCTGCGTCATCTTCTGCACTGCGGCAGGAGCAAGCACCCGCTACTTCGTCCGCGCCACGGCGGCATAAGTTACACACGGCCCTGTGACCGCGATAAAGCCTCCTCGGCGAGGAAACCACTGGAATGTTGCCCGCGTACAAGCCAATAGGATAGACGACGTGAGTTTTTCCGAGGTAAGGCATGCACGACGTATCGATCCCGGCGGCGGTTGTGGCAGGGTTAATCAGCTTCCTGTCGCCTTGCGTGCTGCCGCTGGTGCCTCCCTATCTGGTTTACCTGACCGGCGCCACCATCGAGCACGTCGCCAGCGGCGAGAGCGCGCAGACCTCCAGGCGCGCGGTGATGTCCGCGGCGCTGATGTTCGTGCTCGGCTTCTCGACGGTGTTCGTTGCGCTGGGCGCCAGCGCCTCATTCATCGGCGGGTTTGTCCGAGCCTGGTCGGCGGAGCTGTCGATTCTGGCCGGCATCGTCATCATCATCATGGGCCTGCATTTCCTCGGGCTGACGCGAATCGGCCTGTTGATGCGCGAAGGGAGGCTGACGGTGCCGAAGCCGGTCGGGCTGTGGGGCGCCTATGTGATGGGATTGGCGTTTGCGTTCGGCTGGACGCCGTGCATCGGGCCAATTCTCGCTGCGATCCTCTCGGTGGCGGCAGCCGAAGCCACGGTCGCCAAGGGAGCGTTGCTGCTTGCGGTCTATTCCGCCGGGCTCGGCATTCCCTTTCTTCTGGCGGCGTTCGCCGTGGAGCAGTTCTCCTCCCTGTTCAAGCGCATGAAACATCACCTCGACACCGTCGAGCGCGTTATGGGCGTGCTGATGGTGATCACGGGCATCGCCTTCCTTACCGGCGCCGTCTCCAATGTCAGCATCTGGCTGCTCGAGACGTTTCCCGCGCTGCAGAGTTTCGGCTAGCCACGCATGAATTTCCGGCGCACGGCAGCGCCGCACAATTGACGCAGCCGGAGGAAATGGCTTTCCGCGCCCCCGACGGGCTTGCTAACAATCGGGTATGGCCAACCGCCGGGGGTAACATGGAAAAACTAAGTCTGCAGAATCCTGTCTTCGCGACCTACGTCATTGCGGCGTCGATCATGATCCTGAAGGCGGTAGCCATGTCATGGTTGACCGTCCTGCGAATGATGCAAGAGAAGGGCGGCTACCGCTCGCCCGAAGACTTGCGGAAAACGCCACTCAATCCCGAGCCGGATCCGAAGCAGCTTCAGCCGAATGAGCGCGTCGAGCGCATCCGCCGAATTCAACTCAATGATCTCGAAAACCTGCCGTTCTTTCTCGTTGCCGGCCTGTTGTTCGTCTTCACGAATCCGTCGCTGCTGCTCACACGCTGGTTGATGTATGGTTATGTCGTGTCGCGGCTGCTGCACTTCGCCGCTTACTTCACCGCGCAGACGCATGACATGCGCGCGACGCTGTGGACCATCGGCTCGTTGATCCTGATTTTCATGACGGGCTGGACGCTGGTCGCCGCACTCTAGGAACGCCCGATGTCACCAACACCTGCCTCCCAATCCGAAAGCCGCTGGCCGGTGTTCCGCTCGCTTCGTTCGTTTCGCCCTTCCGATCTCCCCGGCGACCTCGTCGCGGGGCTCACGCTCGCGGCGATCGCGATCCCCGAACAGATGGCGACCGCGCGGCTCGGCGGCTTCGCGCCGCAGATCGGCTTCTTTGCCTTCATCATGGGATCGATCGGCTTTGCCATGTTCGGCGCCAACCGCTTCCTCTCCTGCGGCGCCGATTCCACCATCACGCCGATCTTCGCCGGCGGCCTGCTGCTGATGGCGGCAAGCACCTCGTCGGATTACCCGGCGCTGGCAGTTGCGCTGGCGCTGATGGTCGGGGTGATCCTCATCCTCGCCAGCCTGTTCCGCATGGGCTGGATCGCCAATCTGCTGTCAACGCCGGTGACCGTCGGCTTCCTTGCCGGCATTGCCGTGCACATCCTGGTGTCGCAATTGCCCGGCGTGCTCGGGCTGCCGTCGCCGAAGGGACCGATGCTCGATCGCATCATCGAGCTGGCGCAGCAGCTCGGTGCGACCAATATCTACACGCTGGGAATCGGGCTTGGTGTGCTCGCGCTCGTCGCAGGCGCGGAAGCGATCAGCGCGAAAGTCCCGGGCGCCTTGATCGGGCTGGTCGCCGCAACGACAGCGGTGATCGCCGCCGGGCTGGAAAGCAAAGGCGTCGCCGTGGTCGGCACGGTGCCGGCAACCCTGCCGATGCCGTCGCTGCCGGAGATCGCTCCGGAAAAATGGGCGAAACTCGTACCGCTCGCGCTGCTGATCGGGATCGTCGTGATGGTGCAGACCGCAGCGACCACGCGCGCCTTCCCTTCCGATCCCGACAAGCCGGCCGACGTCGACCGCGATTTCCTCGGCACCGGCGCCGGCAGCGTGCTCGCCGGCCTGTTCGGCGCCTTCCCCGTCAACGCCAGTCCGCCGCGCACCGGCATTGTGTCGGAGACCGGCGGCCGCACGCAACTCTCCGGCCTGTTCGCGGCGGCGATCGTGCTGGCGCTGCTCGCTTTCGGCGCCACGCTGCTCCGCCACGTGCCAGATGCGGCGCTCGGCGGCGTGCTGCTGTTCGTGGCATTGCGCATTGTCCGCATCAGGCAGATCGCAAAAATCTATCGCCAGTCGCTCGGCGAATTCCTTCTGGTTGCCGCTACCGCCGCCGCGATTATCGTGCTGCCGATCGAACAGGGCGTCGCCGTCGGTATCGGGCTGTCGCTGCTGCACGGCATCTGGAGCACGACGCAGGCGCGGCTGGTGCCGTTCGAGCATCTGCCGGGCACGACGATCTGGTGGCCGGCCAACCCCCACGTGCGAGGCGAGCAGAACGCGGGCATCGCCGTCGTCGGGCTGCAAGCGCCGCTGACCTTCCTCAATGCCGAGAATTTTTGCGCCGATGTGCTCGACGTCCTGAAGGGCGCCGGCAAGCCGAGGCTGCTGGTGCTGGAAGCGAGCGGCATTCTGGAGATCGATTTCACCGCCGCACAGGCCTTGCTCGGGCTCATCGGCGAATGCGACAGGCAAGGGGTCACGTTGGCGATCGCACGGCTTGAATCGACACGCGCGCAGGAGGCGTTCGAACGCTTCGGGATCTACGAGCGGCTGGCGAGGGACCGTGTCTTCCGCAGTGTCGACGAGGCGATCCGCACGCTCGAAAACAGGACCTGAGCGCTACTGCCGCAACTGCGGGTTCTCCCGCAGCAAGTCATCGCGGATCGCCTTGGACTGAATGGCGCGAAACAGCGTTTTCGCCGTCACGCCGTTGCCCGCCTTGAGGCACAACTCAACAATCTGGCGAACGGCGGCATCGCGCAGCAATTCGTCGGAAACCGTCATGGCGATTTCCATCGCCGCCCGCGCGGCGCGCTCATAGCGCTCGACCTCGTGCTTGATCTTGTTGTGGCTGCGGTCGGCCGCCGCGCCGACCCGTTCAGCACTGTCGGCCGCGGAACGGCAGATATCGCGAATCCGCTTTGCCGCCTCGATATCGCCGAGCGGCGCTTCGATCGCCTCGTCCCAAACCTCCTTGCGCCGGGCCCGCTTGAACCAATTCATTGCCGCACTCCACAATGCGGCGAGCATAGCTCCATTGGCAGCAAGCTGTGAACCGGTGATCGCCGTCGTCAGGGAGTACCCCTCAGGCCGGCCGCGCCGGCCCGATCGCCTCGAACGCCGCCCGCTGCTCGTCGCTCAGTGTCGCGTAGAAGTCCTCAAGCGCCGCTCGCACCTGCTTGACCGCCTGCAACATGGCGTCGAGCCGCTTGGCGGCTGCCGCCATGCGCGCCGGCGGGGTGACCGGCTGACCGGCGGCCTGGCAGGCCGCCTGCAGCGCCTCGGAGGCTCGAGCGCTGGTGTCCTGCAATACCTGCAGGGCGCCCTTCTGGGTGTCGTTCGGATGAATCCTGGCTTCGATCTCGCTGGTCGGCCATTGCAAGGCGGCAGGTCCCGGGGTGCTGCAGCTTTGCGCCGGCGAAGCGCTCTCGGCCGAGCCAGTCGATGCCTTGCGTTGGCTCTCGGCGAGCGCATTGAGCCGCGCCTTCTGCTCGTCGTCGAGCAGGCCATAAAATTTCTCCAGCCGCGGCTGAATCAAGGCGGTCGCCGAGATCATCGCCTCGATCCGCTGCTGCATGGCGGCGAGCCTGCCGGGCGCCGTCAACATGGCCTGGGACGGACAGGCGTTGCGAATGTTCTGGGCGGCGGTGAGCGAAGCCTGGCCGAGCTCGGAAAGCGCGGCGCGCTGCGCCTCGGTCGGCTGGACCGCGTCGGCGATCTGGTCGACCGGCATCCCGGCGACGGCGCGGCTGTCATTGCCGCACATCTGGCCGATATCCAGCGGACGGCCACGCCTGCGCTCATAACGGCGCTGCGGGAAATAACCCGCGAGGTCGTCATAGCCATAGGGCGGGAAAATCCCGGCATAGATATCGGGATAGCCGTAGCCCCAGAAGCCGTAGCAGTCCGCCCAGATGGTGCAGTCGTAGATGTCGTAATAGGCGAACGGCCAGAACAGCGGTCCGACCCAGCCATAACCGCCGTTGGCATGCCGCCACCAGCCATTGTCGAACGCACCGCCACGCCATCCGGCGAGCGCGGCCGCCGCCGCGATCTGCGTGCGGGCGGCGGGACTGCTGAGCAGCTTGCCATTGCGAAGCGCGCCGGGGCGGGACAGCAAATTCATCGCATTGCGGCCGGGTGCGATTGCAACATGCCGCATCTGGCCGAAATTCTGGTGACGCGCCGAGAAACGGGAGCCGCCGAAATGGGCGCGACCGACCGCGTGGCGCGAGAAGCCGCCGCGATGTCCGCCGAAATGATGCCCGCCACCGCCGCCGCCGCGAAAGCCGTGGCCGCCGCCATGCCCACCACCGTGACCGCCGCCGTGTCCTCCGCCGTGGCCGCCACCACCGCCGTGCCCTCCGCCGCCGCCCTTGGCGAATACGTCGCCCGACAGCGCCAGAATGAGAGCAAGTAGCGCAATTCCCAACGCGCGCCCGAACATGGCACCCTCCCTGCGGTCGCCGCTCATAACCCGGCGCAACTGATGACGCAGGAAGACGGCAAAAGTTCCGCGCGATCGGGGCGGCGCGTAGGCCGCCAGCGCGTTACGCGGCCGGGACGATCTTGCCGGGATTGAAGATGTTCTGCGGATCCAGCGCCTTTTTCAGCGCGCGCATGGCATCCAGCGCTTCGCTGCCGAGTTCGGCCTGCAGATACTTCTGCTTGCCCTGCCCGATGCCGTGTTCGCCCGTACAGGTGCCGCCCATCGCCTGTGCGCGCTCGACGAGGCGATGCATGAAGTCTTCACCGCGCGCCATTTCGTCGGCGTTGTCGACGTCGCAAACCAGCGAGCAATGGAAATTGCCATCGCCGACGTGACCGACGATCGGCGACAACAGGCCAAGCTGCTTCAGATCGTCCTCGGTCTCGGTGACGCAATCGGCGAGCCGCGAGATCGGCACGCAGACGTCGGTCGCGACCACGCCAGCGCCGGGGCGCAGCGCCTTCACCGACCAATAGGCGTCATGCCGCGCTTGCCAGAGTTTCGTGCGGTCCTCCGGCTTGGTGGTCCAGGAAAAATCGCCGCCGCCGCATTCCCTTGCGATCTCGCCAAAATTCTTCGACTGCTCGGCGACCTCGGCCTCAGTGCCGTGGAATTCGAGCAGCAGCAGCGGTGTCTCCGGCAGCGACAGCTTTGAATAGGAATTGCAGGCCCTCACCTGCTCGGCATTGAGCAATTCGATGCGGGCCAGAGGAATCCCGGTTTGGATGGCCAGGATCGTCGCCTGACAGGCGCCGCGTACGGTCTCGAACGAGCACGCCGCCGCGGCGATGGTGTCGGGAATCCCGCGCAGCTTGATGGTCAGCTCCGAGATGATGCCGAGCGTGCCTTCCGCGCCGACGAAGAGATGGGTGAGGTCGTAACCGGCGGAGGATTTCTTGGCTCGCGTGCCCGTGGTGATGATCTCGCCGTCACCGCGCACGACTTTCAGCGCCAGCACGTTCTCGCGCATGGTGCCATAGCGCACGGCGTTGGTGCCCGAAGCACGGGTCGAGGTCATGCCGCCGAGCGAGGCATCGGCGCCGGGATCGATCGGAAAGAACAGCCCCTGGTCGCGCAGATGCTCGTTCAGCGCCTTGCGGGTCACGCCGGGCTGGATGACGCAATCCAGATCCTCGGCATGCACTTCGAGGATCCTGTTCATGTCACGCAGATCGATGCACACGCCGCCGGCCGGCGCATTGACCTGGCCTTCCAGCGAAGTGCCGGTGCCAAACGCGATCACCGGCACGCCGTGCCTGGCGCAAATCCGCACCACATCCTGGATGTCTTCGGTCTCCTGCGCCATCACGACCGCATCAGGCGGCTGCGGCGCCAGCCACGTGGTGGTATGGGCGTGCTGCTCGCGAACGGCTTGCGAGGTTATCAGCCGGTTGCCGAACCGCGCCGCCAGCGCGTCGACCGCGCTCTTCAGGGCCTGCGGTTCCGGC
>DATEJC010000533.1:0-2387 GCA_035278345.1 Bradyrhizobium sp.
GGGGAGAGGTCGGATCGCGCAGCGATCCGGGTGAGGGGCAGTGCACGCGGCTTCCGCGCCAAAAGCCCCTCCGACTCCAATTCTTGCATTTGGGACTCGGTTGCGAGTGATTGCGCGGCGAGCATCTCGCATTGCCCCTCACCCGCCGCCTGCGCTGCGCTTCGGCGTCGACCTCTCCCCGCAGAGGGCGGGGAGAGGTGAAGAAAAGACCGTCAACTATCGAACATGATCACGCTGCGCAGCGTCTTGCCGGCCTTCATGCTGGCAAAGCCCTCGTTGATCTCCGACAGTTTCAGCTTGGCCGAGATCCAGTCCTCGAGGTGCAGCTTGCCGCGCATGTAGAATTCGACGAGGCGCGGCATGTCGACGCGGAAATGGTTCGAGCCCATCGACGAACCCTGGATGCGGCGCTCGCGCAGGAAGTCGAAGCCGTGCAGTTCGATCTTCTGGCCGAACGGGATCATGCCGACGATGGTGGCGGTGCCGCCCGGGGCGAGCATGGCAAAGCACTGCTCGGCGGTCTCCTTGCGGCCCAGCACCTCGAACGAGTGCTGCACGCCGCCGCCGGTGAGCTCGCGCACCTGCTGCACGACGTCGCCGCGGGCGGGATCGACGATGTCGGTCGCGCCCAGCTTCGTGGCGAGCTGCAGCTTTGCCGGATTGGTGTCGATGGCGATGATGCGGCCCGCGCCAGCAATCGCCGCACCATTGATTGCGGCCATGCCGACGCCGCCGCAGCCGACCACCGCGACAGTCTCGCCCGCCGTCACCTTCGCCGTATTCACGACAGCGCCATAGCCGGTGATGACGCCGCAGCCGATCAGCGCGGCGAGCTCCAGCGGCATCTCCTTCCTGATCTTGACGATGGCATTCTCGTGCACGAGCATCTGCTCGGCAAAGGACGAGAGGTTGAGGAACTGATTCAGCTTCTCCGGCTTGCCCCATTGCAGGCGATTTGAAGCGCCCGGCAGCATCTTCACCGTGGTGTCGGTGCACAGCACCGTACGGCCGGTGGTGCAGTTGTCGCAGGTGCCGCAGAACACCGACAGGCACGTCACGACATGGTCGCCCGGCTTCACATAGGTGACGTCGGAACCGACCTTCTCGACCACGCCGGCCGATTCATGGCCGAGCACCGCCGGCAGCGGATGCGGATAGAGCCCTTCGATGAAATGCAGGTCGGAGTGACAGAGGCCGGCGACCTTGGTGCGGATCAGGACTTCGCGCGGACCCGGATTGGGCACGCTGATGTCCTCGATCACAAGCGGCTTGTTGACTTCATACAGTACGGCAGCCTTCATCGGTCGTTTCCCCTGTATTCGTTTTGAATTTTTCGGCCGGCGCCAAGCCTACGCTGCGGTGAGCAATTCGCCAACCTCGGCCATACCGACGGCGCGGTCGCCGAGCAGATGCGCTGTGATCGCGCGCTGCGCGGCATTTTCCGACAGCCGGAAGGGATCGCCGGCCGACAGACGGTGATCGACCACCATCCGCGACAGCAAGAGCCGGCGCGCATCGCCGCGCATCTCGTGGATGCGGCTGCCTTCCCACGCAAAGGCGACGGCAGTTGCGGCATGATAGAGCAGGCTAGTCGCGCGGCGCGCGTCGCCCTCATTGTCCATCCTGCTTGCGACCTCGCGGGCGAAGCCGACGGCGCGGTCGGTGAGTTCGCGCAGGCGGTTGCGCCACGCGGCCGGCACATTAGCGGATTCATTGAGCCGCGCATGCAGATCGGCAGCGAGCGCATTGTCGGCGCCATGGCGGCCGATCGCGCGCGTCAACGCATCGATGGCGACAATGTTGCCGGTGCCTTCCCAGATCGAGCCGAGATGCGCATCGCGGAGCAGCCGCGCGGTGGCGAATTCCTCGATATAGCCGATGCCGCCGCGCATCTCGAGCGCATCGCCGCAGACCTTTCGGGCGTCGCGCGTCGCGCGGAACTTCAGCGTCGGGGTGAGGATGCGCAGCAGCGTCGCCGCGTCCTGGCTGCCGGCTTCGGCGCGGTCGAGCGCATCGGCGGTCAGGAAGCTCATCGAAAGCCCCTGCTCGGTGGCCAGCATGATCTTCATCAGCTGCCGCCGCGCCAGCGGCAGATCGATAATGCGCTGGCCGAACACCACGCGATTCCTCGCCACCGTCATCGCATCGTGATGGGCACGGCGCATCAGCGCGGTCGACTTGACGCCGTTGGACAGCCGCGAGGAATTCACCATCTCGGCCATCTGCACGAAGCCGCGGTCGAGCTTGCCGACCGCATAGGCGATCGCGCCTTCAATCTTGGCTTCGCCGGATGCCATCGAACGCGTGCCGAGCTTGTCCTTCAGCCGCACGATCCGATAATGATTCTGCGAGCCGTCATCGAGGTGCCTGGGCATCAGGAACAGGCC
>DATEJC010000534.1:0-7498 GCA_035278345.1 Bradyrhizobium sp.
ATTTCGAAAGTCGCCTGTCCATCCGTGGATTATGCGAAGTCGCAACCGCGAAGTAAACGCGATCTAATCCCGCGGCTGCATCTCTTTGAGTCGCCGCGCGGTCAGTTCGTCCGCCGGAAAGAACGTCTCCAGCGCCAGCTCCGACAACGTGACGTCAACCGGCGTGCCGAACACCATCGTGGTGGAGATGAAGCTCAGCACATCGCCGTTGTGACGGAGCTTGTAGGGGATCGCGACATTGTCGGCGGATACCGGCCTTGAGCTCGCTGGCAGCGGATAGTTGCGCAGATCATCGTAGAGCTTGATCAGTTCCGGATCGGCGGTGGCCTCGCACTGGCGATGCAGCCGCTCCAGAAGATGCGCGGCCCATTCGCCAAGATTGACCGTGCGCGGCGCGAGCCCCTCCGGATGAAAGGCCAGCCGCAGGATGTTGAGCGGCGGGGCCAGCAGGCGCTCCGGCACGCCTTGAAGGATCGGCGCCAGCATCCGGTTGGCCGAGACCAGATTCCAATGCCGGTCATAGGCCAGTGCCGGGTTCGGCTCGTGCGCCTTCAAGACGAGGTTGATCGCTTCGCGCGCTGACCTGAGCGCAGGATCGTCGAGGGCGCGTTGCGGGAAAGCCGGTGCAAATCCGGCGGCGACGAGCAGCACGTTGCGTTCGCGTAGGGGCACGTCCAGTCGCTCCGCCAGTTTGAGCACCATTTCGCGCGACGGCGCCGAGCGGCCGGTTTCCACGAAGCTCAAATGCCGCGCGGAAATGTCGGCTTCGCCGGCGAGGTCGAGCTGGCTCAAGTGACGGCGCTGCCGCCATTCGCGCAGGTGCTCGCCAATGTGAATGGGTCTTTCTTGTTCGGCTCGCGCCGCAGATGCATGTGCGTTCATGGTGGAAAACCTACCATGCGAAATTCGCGCATTCCATTACGTGTGAGGTAATCGAAACGGCGCGGCCGGGCGGTCATCTTCGGGACAAAGGAGATGACCATGCCCAGGGAAAGCCGACTACCGCCCCCCGCCGTCGCCGTATGGATCCTCGCCATTGCGACCCGGCTTCTGGCGCGCTCGCTGAATATGCCGGAACCGCTCGTGCATTCGACCGGCGCCTATGTCTTCGCCCATGTCGCCGCCGTCGAGACCCGCGCGGCCCGGACGCTCTGTCCGTTCGCCCTCGCCCGCCGCCTGCGCGCCTGGCTCCGCAACCTCACCGCATGAATTTGAACGTCCCACCCCCCGAGAGCATAAGGAGAAATGCCATGATCAACCCCTCCTCATTCCTGCGCCGCGCCCTGATCGCCGATGCCGTCTTCAGCGGCGTCGCGGCGCTCGGCTTCACCTTCGGCGCCGGCGCCTTCGCCTTGCTGTTCAACCTGCCCGAGACGTTCTTGCGTGAAGTCGGCCTGTTCCTGATCGCCTATGCCGCCTCTGTCGGCTGGCTCGGCACGCGACAGACCATGATGAAGGCTTTGGTGTTGGTCGTCATCGTCGGCAATGCGGCCTGGACGCTCGGCAGCATTGCGCTGTTGTTCTCGGGCGCCGTGTCGCCGAACCTGCTCGGCATGGTCATGGTGGTGGCGCAGGCGATTGCCACCGGCGTATTCGCCGAGTTGCAGTATATTGGCCTGCGCAAGAGCGGCGGCACGGTGACGGCGTAAGCGTCATCCACGGCTAAACGCCAGCGGCCGTCGCGCCTTGTCGCGGCGGCCGCTTCGTTTCAGCTCAGCACCAGTGCCGTGATCATTCCCGCGAACGTCAGCACGAGGCCGATTACCAGCATCGGCACCAGGCTGCTTCCTGCAAGCGGGTTTGCCGATTGCTTGATGACATCGCGCTCCATGGCGACGGCCTTTGCCTTGCGATAATTCATCCGACTGCTCCTGCTTCACTTCGCCGAAACCGCTCGTCCTTGCCGAGGATCACGCCATGCGTGCTGGCGACGCCCATCTCCAGGCTGGAGGCGATGCGCCGTGCCCGGTCCATGAAATGCGCCTCGGCTTGCGGCGGGCAGACTTCGCGCGCGGTCTCCTCGAACAGCCCAAGCCAGCGGTCGAAATGGCTGGCATCGACCGGCAGCCTCATGTGCTTGCCCATCGGCGTGCCGTGATAGCGCCCGGTCATCAGCGCGACCGACGACCAGAAGGCGCACATCTGCTGCAGATGCGGCTCCCAATCCCTGATCCGCGCCTCGAAGATCGGCCCGAGCACCTCGTCCGCCCTCACCTTGGCATAGAAGGCGCGGACCAGTTGCTCGATCATCGCTTCCGTAATGCCGGTTTGGGCGACGATTTGCGCCGTGATCTCCTCGCGCCGTTCCGGACCGGACGCGACTGCCTGCGGGGCTGACATTAGCTGCCTCTAGCTCTAAATAGGTATTTCAAATACCTATTTAGCCTGATACAGGTTATTTGCAAGGACAAATCGCGAGACCTTCCATGCGCTTGACGAGCTTCACAGATTTTGCGTTGCGCGCCCTGATGCGGCTCGCCGGCGAGCCGACGCGCTCCTTCGCCACCAGCGAAATCGCCGCCGAGTTCGGCATCTCCCGCAATCATCTGGCCAAGGTCGTGCGCGACCTCGCCGATGGCGGCTTCATTGCGACCCAGCGCGGCGCCGGCGGCGGCTTTTCGCTGGCGCGCCCTGCCCAATCCATCACGCTCGGCGAGGTCGTACGCACGCTGGAGAAGCGGCAGGAGCTGGTGGAATGTTTCCGCGAGGACGGCGGGGCTTGCGTGCTGACGCCGCGGTGCCGGCTGAAGGCCAGGCTCGCCGCCGCCCGCGAAGCCTTTATGCGCGAGCTCGATGCCACCACGCTTGCCGAATGTGCATGGCCGGCGCGGCCTGTGAGGAAGCCGGCATGAAACCCGTTCTGCTCGGCGACGGCGTGATCGAGATCGAGGCGTCCTTGATTGCGGAGGGACTTGCGCTGTCGCTGCCTGATCTGCGCCAGCAAATGCGCGCCGGCCGGATCACCAGCCTTTCCGAGCGCGGCAGCGGAGAGGACCTGGGCCGGCATCGCCTGACCTTCTTCTCCGAGCACCGCCGCTTTCGTATCGTCATCGACGAGCGCGGCGCGATCATCCAGCGTTCCGCGGTCGATTTCGGGGAGGCAAAGCTGCCCCGGTCGGTGCGCAAGCCCTGAGGCTTACGCCAGGGCGCGCCGCGCGCTGCCCTGCCCGCCGGCGGCGCGCAGCGAAATGCCGGACTTGGCGGCCCGCACATTGTGTGCGCCATGACCATTCTGGTGCACGCCGTTAAGCTGCTTGCGGCCGGCCTGCTTGCGCGCTTCCTCAGCCTTTTCGCGGGCCTTCTGCGCCTGTTTTTCCTTTTCCCGAGCGAGCTTCTCGGCTTCCTTGCGCGCCTTCTTTTCGGCCTTTGCCTTCAGCCGCAGCCGCTCTTCCCTTGCCTCGGCGCGCTTCTTCTTGCGCTTCTTCTCGCAAGCGGCGCACAGGCAGCCGATCGGCTTGAGGTATTCCTTGAAGTAATCGGTGCCGTAGTCGTAGTTGATCTCCTCGCCCGGCTCGATGTTCTTGATGGCGCGGATGAAGACCTTGCGCTTGCGCGGTTTGACGTCGGATTCCGCGTTCGGCCGGCAGGAATGATTGATATAGCGGGCGATGTTCTCGCGCACCGAGCCGTCGATGGTCCAGCGGTTGGTCAGCTGGAACAGATACTTGTTTTCGATCGCATCGTCCTCTTCCTTGTCGCAATCGAGAAGCGGCCCGAAATAGCGGATGATCCGGGTGCCCTTCTTGATCGGCTTGGTGGCGAAGAGGCCGAGCCCGGTGCGGGAGCGGCCGATGCGATACGGCTTGTTCGTGGCAATGGCAGGCATGATCGACTGAAGTACGCTTGTGCTGGCAGGTGTGTCGCGAAGCTACCCTTCTAGAACGATTCCGCTTCGTTGTCAGGTGTTTCCCGCATTGCGATTGAACCGTCCCCAGTTTGCGAACGTCTTAGGCAATGAGACGTTCCCATGACGGGCTGGCCGATGCGGTATATTCCCTCCACTGTCACAATCGTGGTCACCACGCTGACGCTGGTCGCGACCAGCGCGGCCATGGTCCTGCAATCAAATGCCGAAACAATCGGCAGCAGCTACACCTCGACCGCGCCGAAGGATTGCCGCGTCAAAAGCGCAGGCAACGGCGTCGATGACAGCACGATCCGGGTCTGCCCGGGCAAGAACGGCCTCATCGTGCTGATTGCCGAGGACGATTTGCGTGAAACGGTCTCGGTCGGGCGCAACCGCCTCGGCGCCTCGAGGGAACCGGCGGCGCAGACCTCGTTCGAACCATTCAATTCGACCACCAACACGGTGGAATGGCGTGCCGCCAATGGCAGGCCCTATGCGATCATCCAGCGCTGGCACATTGCCGACATTGCAGATCAGGACAAGGACGGCCGGCCCATCGCCAAGCCGATGCTGGCGGTGACGCGGCTGGCGCCCGGCCCGGTGTGCCATGTCGCCTATGTCGAGGTGCAGGCCAACCCCGACGCCAATGAACTGGCGCGCAAGGCCGCCGACGAACTCGCACGCAATTTCAAATGCGGCAGGGACAAGGTGAAGACCGTCGGCAACAGCGGCCGCGCAGTGGAGCTGGCACGCCGCTAATTAAACCGGCGGCCGCGGAGGCGGGCTCTTCAGCATCGCCTCGAACAGCTGGTCCATCGTAGTGCCTTTGGGCAACCGCCGCAAAATGTTGGCCATGCGGTTGTCGAGCAGCAGCATGGTGAAGCCATGGATCATCGACCAGGCCCGCGCGATCGCGCCGGCTTGTTCGAGCGACAGCGCCTCTGCCTCGATATGTTCGTGACGGCTGGCGCCGACCCCACGGGCAAGGCCGGCAAACGCAACGTTGGCAGCCTCATGCAGCGCCGGCCGCTTCATGTCGAGACGTTCAGTGCGGAACATCAGCCCGTACAGGCCGGGATGGGCCTGCGCGTAGGCGACATAGGCTTTTGCGCTGGCCATCCCCTTCTCCTGCGGCGTGCCGGACACGTTCGCCGCCCTCATCGCCTCGTTGAACTGGCGATAGCCGATCGCGGCGAGCTCGCTGAGCAGCCCGGTGAGATCGCCAAAATGATGCGTGGGCGCGGCATGCGATACGCCCGCCTCGCGCGCCACCGCGCGCAGCGTCAGCCCGGGAAGGCCGTCGCGCTCCAGCACTTTTTCGGCAGCCTGCAGCAGCGCATCACGCAGCGCACCGTGATGATAGGGCGAATCCGCTGTTGCGCGCGTTCGCCGCACCGCCTGCTTCGCTGTCGCAGGCCTTGCCGCGCCGCGGGTGCGCGGACGGTTCGCCTTGTTTTGTTTCGGGTTTCTCGCCATGCGACTCCTTATATGATGCCATTTTGACAGTGTAAAGATTTTGCTTGACGAAAGCTGGCATGCGGACTACCCATATCTTTACGATGTAAAGATTCAATTGAGGGAGGAAACCGATGCTCGACCAGGTGACGACGAACGCAGCGCGGACCAATCTGGCGCCGATCCCGATGGAATGCGACGCGCCGTTCCTCACGATCACGGGCGAGCTGCCGAAAGAACTGAACGGCACGCTCTATCGCAACGGCCCCAATCCCCAATTCGATGCCCCCGGCGTACACTGGTTCCTCGGCGACGGCATGCTGCACGCCTTTCATCTGGAGAACGGCCGCGCCAGCTACCGCAACCGCTGGGTCCGCACGCCGAAATGGCAGGCCGAGCACGATGCCGGCCGTGCGCTGTTCGGCGGGTTCGGCGGCCGCAAGCTGCCGGGCACGCCCACGGAGGTCACCAATGACACCGGACGTGCCAACACCAACATCATCTTCCATGCCGGCCGCCTGCTCGCGCTGGAGGAAGGCCACATGCCGACCGAGATCGAGCCTGATACGCTGAACCGGCTCGGCTATTGCGACTATAAAGGCGCCATCCAGGGCCCTTTCACTGCGCATCCCAAGATCGATCCGGTGACCGGCGAGATGGTGTTCTTCGGCTACAACGCATCGGGCCCGCTGACGCCGACGCTTTCGTTCGGTTCGGTCTCGTCCTCCGGCACGGTGACGCGCTTCGACCGGTTTGACGCGCCCTATGCCAGCATGGTGCACGACTTCATCGTCACCGAGAACCACCTGCTCTTCCCGATCCTGCCGATCACCGGCAGCATGGAGCGCGCGATGCGCGGCCAGGCGCCCTATGCGTGGGAGCCGGAGAAAGGTGGCTATGTCGGCGTGATGAAGCGCAATGGCTCGGCCAAGGACATCGTCTGGTTCCGCGCCGAGAGCTGCTACGTCTTCCACGTCTTGAACGCCTGGGAGGAAGGCAACCGCATCATTGCCGATGTCATGCAGTACGAGGAAGCGCCGCTGTTCAACCATCCCGACGGTACGCCGACCGACCCGGTGAAGTCGCGCGCTCGCTATTGCCGCTGGACCTTCGATCTCGCCGGCAATACCGACCGCTTCACGCAGAACTATCTCGACGATGATTTCAGCGGCGAATTCCCGCGCATCGACGACCGCCGCGCCGGATTTGCGTCAAAGCACGGCTGGTACGCCTGCGCCAATCCGGATCTGCCGATGTTCGGTGCGCTGTCCGGCATCGTGCATGTCGACGGCAGGGGCAAGCGGCTTGCGAATTATCTGCTCCCTGCAGGTGACACCATCTCCGAGCCTGTCTTCGTCGAGCGCGGCAAGGACGCCGCCGAGGGCGACGGCTGGCTGCTCGCAGTGGTCTGGCGCGCACGGGAGAACCGAAGCGACCTTGCGGTCTTCAACGCGCAGGATGTCGAAAGCGGACCTGCGGCGCTGGTGCATCTCGGCCACCGTGTGCCCGACGGTTTCCATGGCAATTGGGTGGGCGCGAACTGACGCGCCCTCCTCCTCGTCATTCCGGGCGCGCGACGGCGAAAAACCTCAGATGCGCAGTGCGCATCGGGGAATCCAGGCGGCCGCGATCAGCGCCGTGCTGCGCTTCCGCGCCGGTCTGAGTTTTCTTCCGTAAAGCATTGCAGAATAATTATAATTCCATTTTTGATCACCTTATTTTGACAGTGTAAAGATTTTCCTTGACGGCTCTCCTCAACGCTCATAGTTTTATCTTTACGATGTAAAGATTGGCCTTGAGGCTGCCATGATGATCTTCCTGATCCTCGCCCCCTACGGCGCCTTCGCCGCACTGATGCTGGTGACGTCGTCCGCGATCAGCCTGTTCGTCTCCGCTGCTATTTGTCTCGCGGTGATCGCGTTCGACATCTGGCGCGGGCGCTCGATCAAGATCCTGGGCGCCGGCTCGGTTCTCACCTTCGTCGCCATCGGCTGCTACGTCACGCTGATCGATCCCACGCTGAGTGCGTCCGCGGTGCGCTTTGCGGTCGATACGAGCATCCTGCTGGTGACGCTGTTCTCGATCCTGATCCGCTATCCCTTCACGCTGCAATATGCGCTTGAAGTCACCGACGCGGAGACCGCAAAGCTGCCGGGCTTCATCCGTGCCAATTACATCATCACCTTGGCGTGGGCT
>DATEJC010000535.1:0-4169 GCA_035278345.1 Bradyrhizobium sp.
CGGGATCGGTCCCGCGCGGAAGAGAATGCTCTGATATCCGGGCTATTGTACCCCGCCCCACCGGATATTGCAGCCCGGGGTTCATTCACCAAAGTGACCGAAACGGGGCGGATTCGCCCTGTGACGCATTAACTCACGCGCGTGCGCTCACGAATGCGCAAAGATGTCCTCGGCCTCCCAGCCCTGCAGATCGAGGATGGCTCGGGCGGGCAGGAACCCAAAGCAGGCTTTGGCCAGTTCTGTGCGTCCCTCGCGCGCCAGCATTGGATCGAGCTTCTCGCGCAGCGCATGCAGATGCAGGACGTCGGAGGCGGCGTAAGCGAGCTGCGCCTCGCTCAGATTTTCCGAGCCCCAGTCGCTCGACTGCTGCTGTTTCGACAGATCGATATTCAAGACCTCGCGCACCAGATCCTTCAGGCCGTGGCGGTCGGTGTAGGTGCGCGACAGCCGCGAAGCGATCTTGGTGCAATAGACCGGCTGCGGCATCACGCCAAAGGTGTTGTAGAGCGCGGCGAGATCGAAGCGCGCGAAGTGAAAGATCTTCGTGATCCGGGGATCGGCAAGCAGCTTCTTCAAATTCGGCGCGTCGCTGTGCCCCTTCGGCACCTGCACCACATCGGCGCTGCCGTCGCCATTCGACATCTGCACCACGCAGAGCCGGTCGCGATGCGGATTGAGCCCCATGGTCTCGGTGTCGATCGCCACCGACGTCGTGTAGCGCGAAAGATCGGGCAGGTCGCCGCGATGCAGGCGGATGGTCATGGGTTGCGGCCTCAGGTCGTTGTCGATTCGATCTGAAACAACCTAACCGCCAAAAGCGCAAGAGGCGAGCGGCCCAATTGAGCCACGGGCCCGCGCCCGGTATATTTGGCGGGACGGCAAATGGCCTCCAACCCGGGCGGAGCTATGATTCGGCTGCTGATTGTGCTGCTGATGGTTATCATCGCCGCTGGCGGTGAGGCGCTGGCGCAGGATGCATTTCCGGCACCGCTGCCCGGGGTGAATGGCAGCCCACCCTCGGCATCTCCTCCCGTGAGTGCGTTCCCATCCTATGGGGTGCCGCCGATCGGCACGCTTGGCGCAGGGCCGGCGGTCGCGCCGGGAATCTCGCGCGAATGCGGTGATGGTTACGCTTCCCTGCGTCAGGACGCGGAAAGAAAGGGCAAGTTGATCACCTCAGCCCGCGAACGTCGTGCCCCGCCGGACGAGGCTTGCAAGCTGATTTCCGCCTACCAGACCGCCGAGATAAAGCTCATCAAGTATGTCGAAGCGAATGCCGCAAAATGCGCAATCCCGGCGCAGATAGCGCAGCAACTCAACGCCACCCGCGGGAAAACAGCGGAACTGCAGTCGAAAGTCTGTACCCTGGCGCAGGAGCAGATGCGCAAGCATGCGCCGGCTGGACCCAGCGGCGATTTCTGGCCCACGACGAACGACGCGCCGATCTAAGCGCCGCGTGTCGGCGCCAAGCGCTTGATCGGGAATCAGGAGCAAGACGACAGACTGACCAATCCGCAATTCATAAGGGGAAACAGATGTGCATGGTGTGCCAACAGAAGTCAGGCCTTGTATCGCGCCGCGCGTTTGGTCTTTTCGCAATGTCCGCCGCGGCGCTGCTAACCTCCGGCGCCACAGCGAAAGAAAAGAAGGCGCCGCCCAAGCCGGAAAACGTGCTTTCTCCTGAAGCGTCCCTGAAGCGTCTGCTCAAGGGTAACGAGCGCTATGTCGAGGGCGTGATGCAGCGCCACGACTTCAAGCGCGAACGCGAAGCGTTGGTCGGCGGCCAAAACCCCTATGCCGCCATCCTGAGCTGCGCCGACTCCCGCATCGCGCCGGAATACGCGTTCGACAGCAGCCGCGGCGACCTTTTTGTCTGCCGCGTGGCTGGAAATTTTGCTTCCGACGAGACCGTTGCGAGCATGGAATACGCGGTTGCGGTGCTCAACACGCCGCTCATTCTGGTACTAGGTCACGAGAGCTGCGGAGCGGTCGACGCGACGATCAAGTCGCTCAAGGACAACAAGCCGCTGCCGGGACATCTGCCTTCCCTGGTCCAGGCGATTGCGCCAGCGGTCAAGGCGGTGTCGTCGCAGGGCGGCGATGTGCTCAACAATGCGATCCGGCAAAACGTGATCGACAACGTCGTCAAGCTCAAATCGGCGTCGCCCATCCTCGACGCAGCGGTGAAGGACAAGAATATCCAGGTCGCTGGCGGCATCTATCGCCTGAACAGCGGAAAGGTCGAGCTGGTGGGGTGAGGGGCAAATCCGGACAACAACGCATCGAGTCTAACCGGCGTCTCGACGGCCGAAACTTACCGCCCGCGCGCCGCCACAAGCTGCTAATATTGGCCAACCGAGGCGCGATCTTCACGGACAAAATGCGGCGGCGCGAGTTCATATTGCTGATCGGGACCATCGCCGCCGCCTGGCCGCGCGGCCTGATAGCACAGTCGGTTGTCCAGCCCGGCATAAAGGTGCCTCGCATCGGCTTCCTGGCCACGATTCCTTCACAGCCCCGACTCGAAGCATTTGACCGCGCGCTGCGTGAGCAGGGCTTTGTCGAGGGCGAGACCATCTTCGTCGAGCGCCGGTTCTGGAACAATGACCCGGAGCAATTGGCGAAGTTCGTCGCCGAGCTGGTGTCTCTCGACGTTGACGTGATTGTCGCGCCGAGCACGCCCGAGGCGGTTGCCGCCAGGGCGGTCACCAGCACGATCCCGATCGTGACTGCCACCGCGGACCCGATCGGTGTCGGACTCGCGGCAAGTCTTGCGCGGCCCGGTGGAAATGTGACGGGCCTGACCGCTGTCGGCAACAGCAAGAATTTCGGACTATTGGTGGAATTGCTGCCGGGAGCATCACGGTTCGCGGTCCTGCTCGACCCCGACAACCAATATCATGCACGGTTGATGGTCGGCTTTCAGAGAACCGCCGCGGAACGTCGTATCGAGCTTCTTCCGGTGGTGAAGCGCTCGGTGGAGGACATCGGTCCTGCTTTCCAGACCATGGCTTCGAAAGGCGTCGAGGGCCTGCTCGTGCTTGTGGATCCCATCGGGTTCGCCAACCGGCGCAAGATCATCGAGTTCGCCGCGCAAAACCGAATTCCTGCAGTGTACCATTTTCGTGAAGAGGCGGTCGAAGGAGGTCTTCTCGCCTATGGCCCTGATGTCGTCGACCTCAATCGCCGTTCCGCTGCTTATGTTGCAAAGCTGCTACGAGGCGCGAAAGCCGCCGAGCTCCCGATCGAGCAGGCCGAGCGCTACCGCCTGGTGATCAATCTCAAGACCGCCAAGGCGCTCGGTCTGACCATTCCGACCGCGCTGCTCGCGACCGCCGACGAGGTGATTGAATAGGGCGGCAGTTCATCGCGGTGGCACCTGAAGCCAGCGCGTGTACCAACTCCGCCAACGGCGAAGCACCTCCGCCACTCCCTGCGCTTGCAGGCTTAGCGCAGCGACGACCAATCGCGCGGACAGTTGAGCGCTGCGCGCTATTTGCAACTGGCCGTCAGTCGCAGCGGCGCTCCTTGCGCCTGATCATGCGACCGTCGTCCCGCTCAACAGTGGTCGTTACGGTGCGGCAATTCTGTCCTCGACCGATGCTGACACCACCTGGGCCTATGCCAACCGTTGTGTCACGGTCGTACCGGCGATGGCTTCTGTCATAATCGCGATCGTAGTCGCGATCGCGTCCGACCTGAACGTCGACCCCTTGGGCCTTGGTCGGAGTGACGAGTGGCGCGGTCATCAACACCGCTGCGGCTGCTGTCGCGGCAAGAGCGATCTTCATCATTGGCGGTTCTCCTCGGGTTTGACCTGGAGTGCAACAGTCATCAAACCAGAGTGTTCCAGCAGATAATCTCGGAAGCGAGTGGCGACGTTCGTCCTACAACTCCCTGGCAGGGGTCCTCTGGATCGAACAGGCAAAATCAGCACCAGCCCGTAGGGGATGGTGCCCAGGAAAGGACTCGAACCTTCACGGCCGTGAAGCCACTGGCACCTGAAGCCAGCGCGTCTACCAATTCCGCCACCTGGGCCCGGGCGGGTTACTAAGGATCGGTCGCACGATTGTCAAATCCGCTGTTTGCGGACCAAATCGCTGTACAGGACCGGCATGATGGCGTATCGCGAATCCGCTAAAATCCCGCCATCGCGCAATTTTTGACCC
>DATEJC010000536.1:0-9326 GCA_035278345.1 Bradyrhizobium sp.
CGAGATGACCGCCAGCGATGATCTGGTGAACGGTAAGCCGATGTCGAAGCTGCGTTGTGAGGCAGCCGGGATCGGGCCGCATGTTGTTCAGCTGGCCGGCTGCGAGACCCGCTGGATGACGGAGGGCGCCCGCATCGCGGAAGCCGCCGGCGCCGACATCATCGACATCAACATGGGCTGCCCGGCGCGGCATGTGACTGGCGGACAATCCGGCTCCGCGCTAATGCGCGATCTCGACCACGCCGTGAAGCTGGTGGAGGCGACGATCTCCGCCGTGAAGATTCCCGTGACGCTGAAGATGCGGCTCGGCTGGGACGAACGCTCGCTCAATGCGCCCGAGCTGGCGCGCCGCGCGGAAGTGGCGGGCGTGCAGATGGTCACCGTGCATGGCCGTACGCGCTGCCAGTTCTACAAGGGCGAGGCGGATTGGTCGGCCGTGCGCGCGGTGAAGGACACCGTGTCGATTCCGCTGGTCGTCAATGGCGACATCACCTCGTTCGAGAAGGCGCTCAGTGCGTTGGAAAAATCCGGCGCCGACGCCGTCATGGTCGGCCGCGGCGCGCAGGGGCAGCCGTGGCTGCCGGGCCAGATCGGCCGCCGGCTCGAGACCGGCGTCAGCGAAGCCACGCCGCCGCTTGCCGAGCAACTCGGGCACGTTCGCGCACTCTACGAAGAGGTGTGCGGCCACTACGGCCTGCGCGTTGGGCTGCGCCATGCGCGCAAGCATCTCGGTTGGGCACTCGACACTGCCGCCCATTACGGCCGCGTGCCGGCGGCGAAGCTGAAAGACTGGCGCCAGCGCATCCTCACGTCCGAAGAACCCGCCAACGTGCATCGCGCGCTGGGCGAGGCTTTTGACGATTTTGCATGGAGTGCCGCTGCATGAACTCCGCCGCGGAATTTCGAAGGCCCGTGCCATCGGATGGCGAAGCGATCCTCAACGCGCTCCCCAATCCGGTGCTGCTGGTGGCGCCCGACGGCAAGATCGTCGACGCCAATATCGCCGCCGAATCCTTTTTCGAGATCTCGACCCAGTTCCTGAAGCGGCAGTCCCTGAAAGAGCTGGTGCCGTTCGGCAGCCCCCTGCTGGCGTTGATCGAGCAGGTGCGCGCCTCCGGCTCGCCCGTCAACGAATACAAGGTCGATCTCGGCACGCCCCGCATCGGCGGCGACCGCCAGGTCGATCTTCACGTCGCCCCGCTCACCGAGCGGCCGGGCCATATCGTCGTGATGCTGCAGGAGCGCACCATCGCCGACAAGATGGATCGCCAGCTGACCCACCGCAGCGCCGCGCGCTCGGTGATCGCGCTGGCCGCGATGCTGGCGCATGAAATCAAGAACCCGCTCTCCGGCATACGCGGCGCCGCGCAACTGCTGGAGCAGCAAGCCTCCTCCGAAGACCGCATGCTGACGCGGCTGATCTGCGACGAGGCCGACCGCATCGTGACGCTGGTCGATCGCATGGAAGTGTTCGGCGACGACCGCCCGGTGGCGCGCGGCCCCGTCAACATTCATTCCGTGCTCGATCACGTCAAACGGCTGGCGCAATCCGGCTTTGCCCGCAACGTCAAGTTTGTCGAGGACTACGATCCATCGCTGCCGCCGGTGCTGGCCAACCAGGATCAACTGATCCAGGTGTTCCTCAACCTCGTGAAGAACGCCGCCGAAGCCGTCGCCGATCTCGGCACCGATGCGGAAATCCAGCTCACCACCTCATTCCGCCCGGGCGTGCGCCTGTCGGTGCCCGGCAAGAAGACGCGGGTGTCGCTGCCGCTGGAATTCTGCGTCAAGGACAACGGCTCCGGTGTGCCGGAAGACCTGTTGCCGAACCTGTTCGATCCCTTCGTCACCACAAAACAGACCGGTAGCGGGCTTGGCCTGGCGCTGGTCGCAAAAATCGTCGGCGATCACGGCGGCATCATCGAATGCGAGTCACAGCCGCGCAAAACCACCTTCCGCGTGCTGATGCCGATGTACAGCACCAGCAAGCAACAACCCGATCCGAGCAATCGCGACGACGTTCCGGGTACGCCGGCGCCTGCCTCACAGGACACAAGATGAGGAACAACAATGGCCGTAGGTAGCATCCTGGTCGCGGACGACGACACCGCCATCCGCACGGTACTCAATCAGGCGCTCTCCCGCGCCGGATACGAGGTGCGGCTGACCGGCAACGCGGCAACGCTATGGCGCTGGGTCAGCCAGGGCGAGGGCGACCTCGTCATCACCGACGTCGTGATGCCCGACGAGAACGCGTTCGATCTTCTGCCGCGCATCAAGAAGATGCGGCCGAACCTGCCGGTCATCGTGATGAGTGCGCAGAACACGTTCATGACCGCGATCCGCGCCTCCGAGCGCGGCGCCTACGAATATCTGCCAAAACCGTTCGACCTGAAGGAGCTCATCACCATCGTCGGCCGTGCGCTGGCCGAGCCGAAGGAGAGGGTGGCAGGTCCCGAGGACGAATCCGAATTCGATGCGATCCCGCTGGTCGGCCGCTCGCCGGCGATGCAGGAAATCTACCGCGTGCTGGCGCGTCTGATGCAGACCGATCTCACGGTGATGATCTCGGGCGAGTCCGGCACCGGCAAGGAATTGGTGGCGCGCGCGCTGCATGACTACGGCAAGCGTCGTAATGGCCCGTTCGTCGCCGTCAACATGGCGGCGATCCCGCGCGACCTCATTGAATCCGAATTGTTCGGCCATGAGCGCGGCGCCTTCACTGGCGCCAACACCCGCGCCTCCGGCCGCTTCGAGCAGGCCGAAGGCGGCACGCTGTTCCTCGACGAGATAGGCGACATGCCGATGGAGGCGCAGACGCGACTGCTGCGCGTGCTGCAGCAGGGCGAGTACACCACCGTCGGCGGCCGCACTCCGATCAAGACCGACGTGCGCATCGTCGCCGCTTCGAACAAGGATCTGCGCATCCTGATCCAGCAGGGCCTGTTCCGCGAAGACTTGTTCTTCCGCCTCAACGTGGTGCCGCTGCGCCTGCCGCCCTTGCGCGAACGCATCGAGGACTTGCCCGATCTCATCAGGCACTTTTTCTCGCTGGCCGAAAAGGACGGGCTGCCGCCGAAGAAGCTCGACGCGCAGGCGTTGGAGCGGCTCAAGCAGCACCGCTGGCCCGGCAATGTGCGTGAGCTGGAAAACCTCGCCCGGCGTCTGGCTGCGCTCTATCCACAGGACGTCATCACGTCCTCCGTCATTGACGGCGAACTCGCGCCTCCCGCCGTTTCGGCCATCGGCAGCGCCAGCCACGCGGTAGACAATCTCGGCGGCGCCGTGGAGGCCTATCTTTCCTCGCACTTCTCCGGCTTCCCCAACGGCATGCCGCCGCCCGGCCTTTATCACCGCATCCTGAAGGAGATCGAGGTGCCGCTCCTGACGGCTGCGCTTGCGGCGACCCGCGGCAACCAGATCCGCGCCGCGGACCTGCTCGGGCTCAATCGCAACACGCTGCGCAAGAAAATCAGGGATCTCGATATCCAGGTCTACCGCAGCGGGGGCTAGACAACCGCCGGTTCCGCCCTGTTGATGGCGCAAATACTGCGGGCGAGCGCGCCGCGGAAATGTCGCAATTCGGCAACAGGTTGTGATAAGATTGCATCAGTCCGCGGCAGGGCGGACTGACCCTGTTCGCTCACCCCTTGTCTTGATGACCAGCGCAGACACTTCCGCAGTCCAATTGGACGATCCTTCGCTCGACCGGCCGAAAGGCTGGTCTGTCCGCCGCTGGCTCGGGCCGGTGGCGATCGCGCTGGCGCTGATCTCGGCCTTCCTGACCTTCATCGTGCTGACGGGGCTGACCCCGATCGAGCCGAAGCGCGATGTCGTCTACAGCTTCCTGCTGATCAATGCCGCGACCATCCTGGTTCTGGTCGGAATCATCATCCGCGAAGTCTGGAAGGTCGTGCAGGCCCGCCGGCGCGGCAGCGCCGCGGCGCGGCTGCACATCCAGGTGGTCAGCCTGTTCTCGGTGATTGCGGTGCTGCCCGCGGTGCTGGTGGCGATCGTTGCCAACGTCACCATCGACCGCGGTCTCGACCGCCTGTTCTCGGGTCCGACGCGCGAGGTGATCCAGAACTCGCTGATCGTGGCGAACGCCTATCTGCATGAGCATGCGCAGCTGATCCGCGGCGATATTCTCGGCATGGCGAGCGACATCTCACATGCCCGCCCGCTGTTCGACCTCGACCGCTCCAGCTTCCGCCAGGGTCTGACCGCGAGTGCCGCCTCGCGCAACCTGCCGGGCGCGATGTTGATCGACAAGGATCGCAACATCCTCGAAAGCGCGCAGACGGGCATCCAGCAGACCTTCACCACGCCGGATGCGGATTTCCTCAAAAACGTCGACGAGAACGAGCCGCAGATAGCCGTCTTCATCGAAGCCAATTACGTCGCGGCCGTTATCCGTCTTCGCAATTTCACCGACACCTTCCTGTACGTCGCCCGCGTGCTCGACCCACGCGTGGTGGCGCAGCTGCGCCAGACCCAGGCCAGCGTCGCCGAATACGCGGCGCTGGAATCGCGCAAGCTCGGCATTCAGGTCGCCTTTGCGCTGATGTTCGCGGTGATCGCGCTGACCATCCTGATGGCCTCGGTGCTGATCGGCCTCAACTTCGCCAACCGCCTGGTGGCGCCGATCCGTCGCCTGATGGGCGCAGCCAATATCGTCTCGACCGGCGATCTCAACGTCCAGGTGCCGGTGCTGAAATCGGAAGGCGACCTGGCCCAGTTGGGCGAGACCTTCAACAAGATGACGCAGGAGCTGCGCAGCCAGCGCGACGAACTCGTCAACGCCTCTGAATTGATCGACAGCCGCCGCCGCTTCATCGAGGCGGTGCTGTCTTCCGCCAGCGCGGGCATCATCGGCGTCGATGCGTCGGGCAGCATCGGCATCCTCAATCGCTCGGCGGAAAAGCTGATCGAGAAGTCAGAATCCGAGGTGCTGGATCATCCCCTTTCCGAGGTGCTGCCCGAGCTCGACGACATGATGAAGACCGCGCGCGAGGGTACGCAAAAACTGGTGCAGGGCCAGATCACCCTCAACCGCGACGGCCACGAACGCAACCTGTCGGTCCGGGTTAGCGCCGAGCAGACCAGCCAGTCGCAGGACAGCTATATCATCACGCTCGACGATATCACCGAGCTCGTCAGCGCGCAGCGCACCTCGGCTTGGGGCGACGTGGCCCGCCGCATCGCGCACGAGATCAAGAACCCGCTGACGCCGATCCAGCTCTCGGCCGAGCGCATTCGCCGCAAGTTCGGCCGCACCGTCACCGAGGCCAAGGACAAGGAAATCTTCGAGCAGTGCACCGACACCATCGTGCGCCAGGTCGACGATATCAGGCGCATGGTTGACGAGTTCTCGCGCTTTGCCCGCATGCCCAAGCCCGTGATGGAAGGCGAGGACGTCGCCGACGTGGTCCGGCAGGCGGTGTTCCTGATGAAGGTCGCCCATCCCGAGCTCGACATCGAGGCCGACATCAAGCAGGACAAGTTACCGGCCCAGTTCGACCGCCGCCTGATCTCGCAGGCGCTGACCAACATCATCAAGAACGCCACGGAGGCAATCGAGCAGGTTCCGCCGGAAGAGCTCGGAAAGGGACGCATCGACGTCGTCGCACAGCGCGAGAACGACGATATTTTGATCGACGTCATCGACAATGGTATCGGTCTGCCGAAGATGGCGCGCCAGCGCCTGCTGGAGCCTTATGTAACGACACGCCAGAAGGGCACGGGCCTGGGGCTTGCGATCGTCGGTCGCGTGCTTGAAGACCATGGTGGCCGCATCGAACTGAAGGACGCTTCCGATTTCCGCCCCGGCCAGCGCGGGGCCTGGATGCGGCTGCGCTTTGCCATCACGGGACAGGCGAAGAAGCCCGGCGAACACGAGCAGGAAACAAAGCCGCAAGATTCTGAAACCAATGCGGTGGCATCGACGACCAATGATGAAGAAAAAATCAAAGCCACAACCGGCAGCTGACAAGACAGGTGTAACCCATGGCCAGTGACATTCTGATTGTCGATGACGAAGCCGATATCCGCGATCTCGTGGCCGGGATCCTCGATGACGAGGGATTTTCCACGCGCACTGCGCGCGACTCCGATTCGGCGCTGGCCGAGATCGCCAACCGCCGGCCACACCTGGTGTTCCTCGACATCTGGCTGCAGGGCTCCAAGCTCGACGGCCTGCAACTGCTGGAGCAGATCAAGAAGGACAATGCCGACCTGCCGGTCGTGATGATTTCCGGCCATGGCAACATCGAAACGGCGGTCGCCGCCATCAAGCGCGGCGCTTACGACTTCATCGAAAAGCCGTTCAAGTCCGACCGCCTGATCCTGGTCGCCAATCGCGCGCTGGAGACCTCGCGGCTGAAACGCGAGGTGAAGGAGCTGAAGCAGCTCGCGCCGGCGGCCAGCGTGCTGACTGGTCGCTCCGCCTGCATGAACCAGCTGCGCCAGACCATCGACCGCGCGGCGAAAGCCAACAGCCGCATCATGATCGTCGGCCCCTCCGGCGCCGGCAAGGAGCTCGCAGCGCGTACGCTGCACAACCTGTCGAGCCGCGCCGACGGTCCGTTCGTCGTGATCAACGCGGCTGCCATCACGCCGGAGCGGATGGAGCTCGAGCTGTTCGGCGTCGAGCAGACCAATGGCGGCGAGCCACGCAAGGCCGGCGCGCTGGAAGAAGCCCATGGCGGCACCTTGTTCATCGACGAGGTCGCCGACATGCCGCGCGAGACCCAGAACAAGATTCTGCGCGTGCTGGTGGACCAGACCTTTCAGCGTTCCGGCGGCACGGCCAAGGTGAGCGTGGATGTGCGCATCATCTCCTCCACCGCGCGCAATCTGGAGGAGGAGATCGCGGCCGGGCATTTCCGCGAGGACCTCTACCACCGCCTCTCGGTAGTGCCGATCCGCGTACCGCCGCTGTCGGAGCGGCGCGAGGATATCCCGGAGCTGATCGATTATTTCATGGATCAGATTTCCGCCGCCACCGGCCTGCCGAAGCGGCAGATCGGCCAGGACGCGATGGCGGTGCTGCAGTCGCATGTCTGGCCCGGCAATGTCCGCCAGCTTCGCAACAACGTCGAGCGCGTGATGATTCTGGCGAGCGGCGGACCCGAGGTCATCATCACCGCCGACATGCTGCCGCCGGATGTCGGCTCGATGGTGCCGGCCATGCCCACCAGCAACAACGGCGAGCACATCATGGGCCTGCCGCTGCGTGAGGCGAGGGAGGTGTTCGAGCGCGACTATCTGATCGCCCAGATCAGCCGCTTCTCCGGGAACATCTCTCGCACAGCGGAATTCGTCGGCATGGAGCGCTCGGCGCTACATCGCAAGCTGAAGGCGCTCGGCGTCGGCTAGATTTGGCATCCCAGTGCGGGCCAGCGGCCCGTACCGGTCCATGCAGATGCTTGGGAATATTTGTCTCTTTTTGAGGCCTTAGGTAGAAATGCCGCCACGTTCGACGCGTCGGGGGCGGGAACGCGCTTGCCTAATATCTGCGCCTGCCTTCTAATCGTACCGCCGCACCTCAGGAGGGGGATCTCACGGGGAAGGCGGCACCCGGTGTACGGCTCCAAAAGAGGGCTGCAGCCGGTTCAATAATAAAAGTAAGACTGCGGGATAAAAAATGGCGGCAGACCGCGCACAAAACCTACAAGACACCTTCCTTAATCACGTTCGCAAAACCAAAACGCCACTGACGATCTTTCTGGTCAATGGAGTGAAACTGCAGGGGATTGTCACCTGGTTCGACAATTTCTGTCTCTTGCTCCGGCGCGACGGACACTCGCAGCTTGTCTACAAGCATGCGATCTCGACCATCATGCCGGGCGCTCCGATCCAGTTGTTCGAGGGCGGCGAGGATCCGGCTTGAGAGTGATCTGATTGGAACCCCGGACTTTTGGTGAGGGGACCGACCGTCCACGGTCGGAAGGGGATAAGGCAACCGGGCGGGTGATTGTCATCGGCCCGTATTTGCGAATGCGCCGCGGCGAGGCCGACGCGCAAACGGAGGCGTCTGTCCGCGATTCAGAGGCGAGGCTGGAAGAGGCCAAGGGACTGGCGCGCGCCATTGACCTGACGGTGGTCGATGCGCTGGTCGCGCCGATCGCGCAGATCAGGCCGGCGACTTATCTCGGCAAGGGCAAGGTCGAGGAGGTGCTCGGCCTCGTCAAGGGCAACGACATCGAACTTGTGGTGATGGATTGCGCGCTGTCGCCGATCCAGCAGCGCAACCTCGAGAAGGCCTGGACCGCCAAGGTGCTCGACCGCACCGGGCTGATCCTGGAAATCTTCGGCCGCCGCGCCAAGACCAAGGAAGGCGCGCTGCAGGTCGAGCTCGCGCATCTCAACTACCAGCGCAGCCGCCTGGTGCGCTCATGGACGCACCTCGAGCGCCAGCGTGGCGGCTTCGGCTTCATGGGCGGCCCCGGCGAAACCCAGATTGAGGCCGACCGCCGCCTGATCGGCGACCGCATCACGCGGCTCGAGAACGAATTGAAGAAGGTGCAGGCGACGCGGCGGCTGCATCGCGCCGGCCGTCAGCGCGTGCCGTATCGCGTGGTAGCGCTGGTCGGCTACACCAATGCCGGCAAGTCCACGCTGTTCAATCGCCTGACCCGCGCGGATGTGCAGGCCGCCGACATGCTGTTTGCGACGCTCGATCCCACCTTGCGTGCGCTCAGCCTGCCGCATGGCGGCAAGGCGATGCTGTCGGACACCGTGGGCTTTATCTCCAATCTGCCGACGCAGCTCGTCGCCGCCTTCCGCGCCACGCTGGAAGAGGTGCTGGAAGCCGACATCATCCTGCATGTCCGCGACATCTCGCATGAGGATGCCGAGGCGCAGGAGCGCGACGTCGACGCCGTGCTGCGCCAGCTCGGCATCGATCCGGATGCCGGCTCCGGCCAGCGCCTCATCGAGGTCTGGAACAAGATCGACCGCTTCGATCCCGAGGAGCGCGAGAACCTTCGTAACATCGCCGCGCGCCGCCCGCCGGAGCGGCCGTGCTATCTGGTATCCGCTCACACGGGCGAGGGGATCGACGCGCTGCTATTAGCGATCGAGGACCGCCTCGCGGCGAAGCGCACCACGCTCGATTTGTCGATCGACGCCGCTGACGGCGCAGGGATCAGCTGGTTGCATCGCAATGCCGAGGTGCTGAATAAGGAACTCCATGATGGCCGCTTCGCCATGACCGTGCGTGTCGACGAGACCAAGCGCGATATCGTGGTCAACCGCTTTGCGGCCGTGCCGCGCGTGGCGTGATCGGCGTCCTGCCTACCGCCACGCCTTGAACGCCATGAACA
>DATEJC010000537.1:0-2133 GCA_035278345.1 Bradyrhizobium sp.
TTCGCGATGAGGTCATCTCGCAAGACGCAACTTGCGATCGTCGAGACGAGAATCCCGAAGTCCGTCCTCGCTGAGGCGGCTGCGCCCGTCATCAAACTGGTGGCGCCCCCGGGGTGTGAGGTCGAGCCACATGAAGGTGCCCATCAGATTCTCGATCCCGCGCGCGAAGGCCGAGTAGGTGTGAAAGATTTCGCCGCTCTCGTTTCGCACAAAAATGCTGGCGCCCATCATGTCTTCGCTCCTCCTGATCGGCGTTCCGTAATTGAAGATGGCGCGGCCGGCGGCGATATCGTCTTTCCTGAACGACACCCCGAAATCAAAATTGAAGTCGCTGCCATGCGAGGACAGCCACGGAAAGGTCCAGCCCAAAACCCGTTTGACGTGCTCGATCCGCGCGAGCGGCGCGCGAGAGATCACGGCAAATGACAGGTCGGCGTCCGCAAAGTGCTGCCGCGCGGCATCGAAATGATCTGCGACAAAGGAGCAGCCTTTGCACACGTGATCGGAGCCAGGGGTCAACATGAAGTGGTACATGGCAAGCTGACTGCGGTCACGGAACAGGTCTGCGAGCGTACATTTGCCCTCGGGCCCTTCGAACTCGTAGCGCTTGTCGACCTTGACCCAAGGCAGCCGTCGACGTTCGGCGCGGAGCGCATCGAGTTCGTGCGTCATCGCCTTCTCCTTGAGGAAGAACGCCTTGCGGACGGCAAGCCATTCTTCCCGCGAGACCACTTTCGGTGGGGACAAATTGCTGGATGCCATGACTGGGTCTCCTTTGACGCTGCCGGATCAACCGCTCTTCTTGCGAAAGGCTTCCTCTCCTGCATCCGAGACCGCGACCCATTTCGGGTCGGGCGCGGCGCCGGGGACGTACATGTCGTGCCAGTTCCACCATTTGTACGGCCGGCTCTGCGGATAGCCCTCGGGCGAATCTTCCCACTCCTCCTGGCGGCCGAGCGCGGTGATGTCGAGATAGCTCCAGACGGTGCCCATCGCCTCGTCGCCGCGGTTGTTGATGAAGTAGGTGCGGTAAATGCGCTCGCCGTCGCGGATGAATGCGTTGTGGCCGTGCCACTCATCGACGCCGAAGTCAGCATCAAAACTGTCGGTGATGGTCACCCAGGGGATGTGCTCCCAGCCCATCCGCGCCTTCAGCCGTGCGATGTCGGACTGCGGCGCGCGCGAGGCGTAGACGAGCGTGGTGTCGCGCGCATGCAGGTGCGAGAGATCGGATACCTGATCGGCGCCAAGCGAGCAGCCGATGCAGGCATGTTCGGGCCAGCCGTGCACACCCGGCTCGAAGAAGGCGCGGTAGACGACCAGCTGGCGGCGGCCGTCAAAGAGATCGAGCAGGCTCAGCTTGCTGTTGGGGCCGTCGAACTCGTAACTCTTCTCGACGGCCTGCCATGGCATGCGCCGACGCTCGGCGGCGAGGGCGTCGCGCGCGCGGGTCAACTCCTTCTCCTTCACGAGCATCTTTTCGCGCGCAGCATTCCATTCTTTGGGGGAAACGACGTGAGCTTTCATGACCAAACTCCTCTTCTTGCGTTGTTGTGGCGCCCCGGTCAGGTCGGCAGCGCCGTCTGGATGAGGTCAGGTGCGCGACCAGCGGCCCAGAATGGATCGTCTTCTTGCCGCCCGCGTGTCCCGTGGGCTTGGCGAGTGGCTGTTGCAATCTGCCACTGCCGACGCGCGCTTAGAACGTCACGCTTCCGTCGTTTCATGACGTGACGCGCGATGAATCACGTGTATCAAGCCGGCAGGCGACGGTCGTATTCCTGCTTGAGCTTGAGCCAACCGTCCCAGAACGGCGGAGGTTCCTCGCCGCGGGCCCGCGCGACCAGCACATCGAGATGCATGTGCCAGCCGGCGCCAACCATCATCATGGTCGAGCGATTCGGCAGCCGGCGGTGGATCAGGGTCAGCAGGACGTCCTTGCCTTTCTGTTCCAGTTCGATCGTGACGTCGCCGCTGTTGTTCCAGGTGAACGATATCTTTCGCGGCGGATCGAGCTCGACGATGCGGCTTGCCATCCGGTGCTCCTCGTCAAAACCCTCCGGGCGCCTTCCCGGCGGATTGGAGAGCTCGTCATTGCGCCAGACGAACTCGAAGGATGTGCCTGCCTTCATCTCC
>DATEJC010000538.1:0-4845 GCA_035278345.1 Bradyrhizobium sp.
GCTCAACGAGCGTTCGCGGGACATTTTTCGCCAGATCGTCGAGAGTTACCTCGCGACCGGCGAGCCCGTGGGCTCGCGCAACATCTCGCGCCTGATCACGGTTCCCCTGTCGCCCGCCTCCGTCCGCAATGTGATGTCGGATCTGGAGCAGCTCGGCCTGATCTACGCGCCGCACACCTCGGCCGGGCGGCTGCCGACCGAGCGGGGCCTGCGTTTCTTCGTCGACGCGCTGATGCAGGTCGGCGACCTCACCGAGGCAGAGCGGGCGTCGATCCAGACGCAATTGGCCTCCATCGGCCGCGCCCAATCGGTCGAAGGCGTGCTGGGCGAGGCGCTGACCCGGCTGTCGGGTCTGACACGCGCCGCGGCGGTGGTGCTGACGCCAAAATCAAACGCGCGGCTGAAGCATATCGAATTCGTGCGGCTGGAGCCGGAGCGTGCGCTGGTCGTGCTGGTTGGCGAGGACGGCCAGGTCGAAAACCGCGTGCTGACCCTGCCGCCGGGTGTTCCCTCCTCGGCGCTGACGGAGGCCACGAATTTCCTCAATGCGCGCATCCGGGGCCGCACGCTGGCCGAAGCGCGGTTGGAACTCGAAACCGCACTGACGCAGGATCGCGCCGAGCTCGATCAGCTGGCGCAGAAGGTGGTCGCCGCGGGCATCGCCAGCTGGTCCGGCGGCGAAAAGGACGAGCGCCAGCTGATCGTGCGCGGGCACGCCAATCTGCTGGAGGACCTGCACGCGCTGGAGGATCTGGAGCGCGTGCGTTCGCTGTTCGACGATCTCGAGACCAAGCGCGGCGTGATTGACCTTCTTGGCCGCGCCGAGAGCGCCGAGGGCGTGCGCATCTTCATCGGCTCGGAGAGCAAGCTGTTCTCGCTTTCGGGTTCCTCGACCATCATCGCACCCTATAGCGATGCTGCGGGGCGCATCGTCGGAGTGCTCGGCGTGATCGGGCCGACCCGGCTGAACTATGCGAGGGTGATCCCGACGGTGGATTATGCCGCGCGGATCGTCAGCCGGATGCTGGGTGGCTGATCTGCCTTCAAATCGGGCCGGTTGTGCTTGATTTTCTTGATCCAAAGCACGATATGCGGGCCTGAAACCCCGATAATTCAGATCGAAGCGATTTTTCGAAAAGGCTACCCATGACCGACCCCAACCGGCCCAACGACGATCCGGCGAACCCGGCGCAGGCTGGCGAGCCCGTGGTCTCCAAACCCTATGTGATGCCCGACGATCCCGAGCCGGGTTCGGTGGAGCTGTTGCAGAAGGAGGTCGCCGAGGCGCGCGACAAGACGCTGCGCACATTGGCGGAGATGGAGAATTTGCGCACGCGCACCAAGCGCGAAGTCGCCGATGCCAAGACCTACGGCATCACCGGCTTTGCCCGCGACGTGCTCGAGATCGCCGACAATCTGCAGCGCACGCTCGATGCGGTTTCGGCCGAAGCCAAGGCGAGCGCCGATCCCGGCCTGAAGGCGCTGATCGAGGGCGTCGAGCTTACCGAGCGCTCGCTGCTCAATGCGCTTGAGAAGCACGGCGTGAAGAAGTTCGATCCCTCAGGCGAAAAGTTCGATCCGAACTTCCAGCAGGCGATGTACGAGGTGCCGGATCCCTCGGTGCCCGCGGGCACCGTGGTGCATGTCGTACAGGCCGGCTACATGATCGGCGAGCGCGTGCTGCGGCCGGCGCTGGTCGGCGTCGCCAAGGGCGGCGCCAAGGCTGCGCCCGTCTCGACCGAGGCTTAAGCGGCGATATCGCCCGACTGGATGCGCTTGACGCCGGCCTTGGTCATATCGGCCCAGGCTTTCGCCAGCGATCCCTGCGTGTCGATGCCACGGCAGGCATCTTCGATCACATAGGTCTCGAAGCCTGCCTTGCGCGCATCGAGCGCGCTCCAGGCGACGCAGAAATCGGTCGCCAGCCCGGCGAGGAAAACCCTCTTGATTGCGCGCGCCTTGAGATAGGCGGCGAGCCCCGTCGTGGTCTTGCCATCGGCCTCGGTGAACGCCGAGTAGCTGTCGACGTTCTTGCGGAAGCCTTTGCGGATGACGAGCCCGGCATGCGGGATCGCCAGATCCTTGGACAGCGCCGCGCCGTCAGTGCCCTGCACGCAATGATCGGGCCACAGCACCTGCTTGCCGTAAGGCAGATCGACAGTTTCGAACGGCTTCTTGCCGGAATGGCTGGAGGCAAAGGAGACGTGGCCGCCGGTGTGCCAATCCTGCGTCATCACGACATTGGAGAATGCCTTGGCCAGCCTGTTGATGACGGGAACCACCTGATCGCCGTCCTTCACCGCGAGGCTGCCGCCCGGCAGGAAGCAGTTCTGTACATCGATCACCAGAAGCGCGGAGGCCTCGTCAGGCTTGATCGAAGCCGCCGCGCGGAGCTTGTCGGAAACCATGGTTGCAATCGCCGTTGCGCCGAGACCTGCAACAATCCGTCGTCGATCCAACATTGTGCCTCTCCCCGGATAAGCATGCAAGGAGAGGTTAGTTCTGCTTGCGGGCAAGCGAAAGCGGGATTTCTCGGCACCGCCTGCGAAATTCGCGGTCAGCCGCGCGGCTGGATGCCGTCGCGCACGGCGCGGAAGCGCGGAAAGGCCTTGGCCCACTGATCGCGCGGCGAGCTGCCGATGATGCGCAACGCCGATCCCGAGCCGAACCGCAGCCACTGCACGATGGTGACGGGCGTGTTGTCCTTGCCGCTGGTCGCATCGATCCGCGTCTCGTAGCCGGGCATGCCGTCGATGCGGACCGGCTCGGACATGGTGATGCGCCCATCGCGTACGCCGGGAATCGTCGTTGCGATCTGCGCGGCGAAGCGGCTGCGATCATCGGGCGAGGCGGCGGTCTGGCCGACGACGCCGATGATCATGAACGGCGCTGGTTCGAAGCCCGTGGTCTCGTCGCCATCGGCGAGAATGACGGCCGCACCCGGCGCGAGCGTTCGCACATTCTTGAACTCGCTGAGCTCGCTGACCTTGAAGGGCAGCAGTTCGAGCTGCTCGCCTGACGGCACTTGCTTGCGCACGACGGCGGAGGCGAACATCTGGCGCACCGCATCATCGCTGTAGATCTTCCAGGCATTCTCCGGAACCTGGACGGCGACATAGCCGGAGAAGGCGATGCCTGGCACGATCATCGAATAACGCTTCACTGGGGTGGCGCCATCCTTGGCGGTTTCTACCGTGTAGTAGCCGAGCCCGGCCGCGGTCTCGATGCTCTCCGGCTTGACGCCTCCGACGCCGCTGGGGTTGCCCTTGAAGGCGTTGGCGACCTCCTTATAGGCGTCGGCCGGCAGGTCGGCGATCACGACCTTGACGCCCTTGTCCTCGGTCTCGAAACCGATGAAGGATTTTGCGGGGTTCAGTCCGACCAGGGGCACCATGCCCACCCGCGCGCCCGGCGGATAGACGGGATCGGCGGCGGGGGCGGGGGTTGTCGCGGCGATCGCAAGGAGCGCGGCCGCGAACAAACATCGGATCAGGATCATCAATATTTCTACCGGGTTTGCATGAAGCCGTTCGGTGATGTGCTGGCCACGGCCCCCTCGGCCTGGACGCCCCCGTTCGGTCGGGGCGCTTTTAGCGTTTTTGCCGCCCCGGCAACAGGGCAGCGCATGCTTTCGTTCCTGAGCGTTTGCCGCGCGCTTTGCCCCGATTCGGGACGTGCAAGGTTCAGGCAATGTTCTCCCCGGCGTCGGCATGGCAGCGCGATTGGGAAGCCGAAGCCCGGCCGCGCCTGACACTATCTTTCAAACGTCAGCCTTTTCATGGACTAAGGGTCTTTACGGTCCTTGCGGGCCTTACCCACCCTCCTATATGAGGCTCAACGTCGCATCATCGCGCGTATTTGAACTCCTGGGGGTTCGGTCTTGGGCGCCGCCAGGGCCCGACCAACCTGCCGCAGAAAAGAGGATGGAATCATGGGAAAGGTCATCGGTATCGACCTCGGCACGACCAATTCGTGCGTCGCCGTCATGGACGGCAAAACTTCCAAAGTCATTGAGAACGCCGAGGGCATGCGGACGACGCCCTCGATCGTTGCTTTCACGGACGACGGCGAACGCCTCGTCGGCCAGCCGGCCAAGCGCCAGGCGGTCACCAATCCCGAGCGCACCTTCTTCGCAGTGAAGCGCCTGATCGGCCGCCGCTACGACGACCCGATGGTCGAGAAGGACAAGAAGCTCGTCCCCTACAAGATCGTCAAGGCTTCCAACGGCGACGCCTGGGTCGAAGCCGACGGCAAGACCTATTCGCCTTCGCAGATTTCCGCCTTCATCCTGCAGAAGATGAAGGAGACCGCTGAAGCCCATCTCGGCCAGAAGGTCGAGCAGGCCGTCATCACGGTCCCCGCCTATTTCAACGACGCCCAGCGTCAGGCCACCAAGGACGCCGGCAAGATCGCCGGCCTCGAAGTGCTGCGCATCATCAACGAGCCGACCGCGGCTGCGCTGGCCTACGGCCTCGACAAGACCAAGTCCGGCACCATCGCGGTGTATGACCTTGGCGGCGGCACGTTCGATATCTCGATTCTCGAGATCGGCGACGGCGTGTTCGAGGTGAAGTCCACCAACGGCGACACCTTCCTCGGCGGTGAAGACTTTGACATGCGCCTGGTCGGCTATCTCGCCGACGAGTTCCAGAAGGAGCAGGGCATCAACCTGCGCAACGACAAGCTCGCGCTGCAGCGCCTGAAGGAGGCCGCTGAAAAGGCCAAGATCGAGCTGTCGTCGACCACGCAGACCGAGATCAACCTGCCGTTCATCACGGCGGACCAGACCGGCCCGAAGCATCTGACCATGAAGCTCACCCGCGCCAAGTTCGAGGCGCTGGTTGA
>DATEJC010000539.1:0-6023 GCA_035278345.1 Bradyrhizobium sp.
TGTTGGCGGCCGAGCCGCCGGACATCTCGGTAGCCGGGCCCATGTCGCGATAGATCGAAGCGGCCCGCGCCTCGTCGATCAGGGCCATGCCGCCCTTGGTCATGCCGTGATCGGCCAGAAACTTCTCGTCGGTACGCACCAGCACGTCGAAGATCGCGTTGCCGATCCCGAGCACGTCATATTTCGCGTCAGCCATTTAACCGTATCCCAGCCAATAAAGCAGGCTCGCGGTTATCACGTTCGCCTGCGTGGCATCAAGTGAAGGGGGTCCTTGTTTGAGCATGTTCTTCTCGGAAAACCGGTGCCCACTTTTCCGGATCATGCTCCTCGTTTGAGCATGATCCGATCGGAAAACCGGTGCCCACTTTTCCGGATCATGCTCTATAAAAGCAGCAATGATCCGCTCTTTCCTCACGGTCTCCTCCGGCACGCTGGCCTCGCGGCTGCTCGGTTTCGTGCGCGATTCCATGGTCGCGGCGCTGCTTGGTGCGGGACCGGTGGCAGATGCCTTTTTGGTGGCGTTCCAGCTCGTCAATGTGGTGCGGCGGCTGCTTGCCGAAGGCGCGCTGAATGCGTCGCTGGTCCCGGCATGGCTGCGGCTGCGCGACAGCGAAGGCGTGGCCGCTGCGGCAGCCTTTGCCGGAAAGCTGCTGGGCACGGTGAGCGCGGCGCTGGTCGCGACGACCGCACTGATTGCCCTTGCGATGCCGCTGGTCATCACGGCGCTGGCGCCGGGATTTGCCGGCAGCGACGCGCTGGCGATGGCGGTGGCCAATGCCCGGCTGATGCTGCCCTATCTCGCCTTTGCCGGCCCGGTGACGGTGCTGATGGCGATCATGAACGCGAAAGGACGCTTCGCGCTGCCTGCCTTCTCGCCGCTGCTGTTCAACATCGCGCTGATCGCGGCGATGGCCGTGCTGCTGTTGTGGCGGCAGGACGCGGCGCTGATGGCGCTGATCCTCGCTGGCGTCGTCGGCATTGCCGGCCTGCTGCAATTGTCGATCCTGATCCTGCGCCGCGGCGAGAACGCCGCCGCGCGCTTGCGCATTTCGTTCGATGCCGAGATGCGCGGCTTCTTCGCAAAAGCCATCCCCGGCATGATCGCGAGCAGCGGGCCGCAGCTGTTGATGGTCGCTGCCGCGATCATCGCATCCTCATCGCCGTCGGCGGTGTCGTGGCTCTATTTCGCCAATCGTCTGATCGAGCTGCCGCTGGGCCTCGTCGGCGTCGCCATGGGAACGGTGCTGGTCAGCGAATTGACGCGTGCGGTGCGCGGCGGTGATGCTGATGACGTCGCGCATGCGCAGTCGCGCGCGCTGGAGCTCGCCGCCGGCCTCGCGCTGCCGGCGGCGCTGGGGCTGATCGTGCTGGCCGAGCCGATCGTGCGGCTGTTGTTCGAGCATGGCGCATTCACTGCCGGCGATACCGCCGCTACCGCCCGCGCGCTGGTGTGGCTGGCGCTGGGACTGCCGGCACAGGTGCTGTTCAAGGCGCTGGCGCCGGCTTTCTTCGCGCGCGACAACACGGCGACGCCCCTGATCTGCGTGCTCAAGGGCCTCGTGTTTGCGCTCGCAGCCGCATTTCTGTTCGGCCACTTCTTCGGGCCTGAGGGCATCGCCGCCGGCGTTGCGCTCGGCGCCTGGAGCAGTGCGCTGTCGCTGCTGCGGGAGGGCGCGACGCGGTTCGGCCTTGCCGTCGATGCCGCCGCGCGTCAGCGGCTGTCGCGCATCGTGGCGGCGGCTATGGCGATGGCGGCTGCGATCTGGTGGATGCTGCGATTCCTCCCCACGGCCGGTCTCGCACAGGCCATCATGCTCGCCGTGCTGATTGCGGCCGGCATCGCCGTTTATGGCATGTTGCTGCAGCTTTTCGGCGTCACGGGCTGGCGCCAGACGGTTAACGCCCTCAAAGCCGCCCCGCGCGACTTGCGCGGCTAAAGTCTCCGTGGCAAACGACGCCCCGTATACAGACGGGAACGAGAACCATGGCGTTCGTTGAACGGGTTTTTTCAGGCGTCCAGCCGACGGGCAATCTGCATCTCGGCAATTATCTTGGCGCCATCGTCAACTTCGTGAAGCTGCAGGAAACCCATAACTGCATCTATTGCGTCGTTGACATGCACGCGATCACGATGGGCCTCGACGTCTGGGGCGGCCCCGCCGAACTCGCGCGCAACACCCGCGAGGTCACCGCGGCATTCATCGCGGCTGGCATCGACCCGAAGAAGCACATCGTCTTCAACCAGAGCCAGGTCGCCGGTCACGCCGAGCTTGCCTGGATCTTCAACTGCGTCGCCCGCATGGGCTGGCTCAACCGCATGACGCAGTTCAAGGAGAAGGCGGGCAAGGACCGCGAGGCCGCCTCCGTCGGTCTCTACGACTATCCCGTGCTGATGGCCGCCGACATACTTCTGTACCGCGCCACGCATGTTCCTGTCGGCGACGACCAGAAGCAACATCTGGAGCTTTCGCGCGACATCGCGCAGAAGTTCAACAACGATTTTGGCGACTCGATCCGCAGCCACGGCTTCAATGACGGACTGTACTTCCCGCTGCCCGAACCGCTGATCACCGGCCCCGCCACGCGCGTGATGAGCCTGCGCGACGGCACCAAGAAAATGTCGAAGTCCGACGCATCGGACAATTCGCGCATCAATCTCACCGACGATGCCGACCTGATCGCGCAAAAGATCCGCAAGGCGAAGACCGATCCGGAGCCGCTGCCGACGGAGGAGAAGGGGCTCGATCCGCGTCCCGAGGCCGACAATCTCGTCGGCATCTATGCGGCGCTCGCCGGCACCTCAAAGCAGGCCGTGCTGAAGGATTTTGGCGGCGGGCAGTTCTCCAGCTTCAAGAACGCGCTGGTCGAACTGTGCGTCGCAAAATTGGCGCCGATCGCCGGCGAGATGAAGCGGCTCGTCGCCGATCCCGGCCATGTCGATGCGATCCTGATCGACGGCGGCAATCGCGCCCGCGCCATCGCCGACGAAACCATGCGCAAGACCAAGGACATCGTCGGCTTCATCCACCAGCGGTAATTGGGCCAAAGGCGGAACCCACACTCCCCCTACCCAAAGGCGGAGGGAGTGTGGCAGCATGCGTCGGTTTGGCAGCACCGGGACATGCATGACCAGTCAGCGACACGCTTACGAATCGGGTCACAAGCCAAAATGCCTTGTCATCGTTGACGACACCGCGGAATGGGACCGCGCCGTCTACTATGCCGCCCGCTGGGCAATGCGGGTCGGCGGCGGCGTGGTGATGCTGCGGGTAATCGAGACCGAGGACGCGAACCAGCAGTGGCTGGGGGTTGCCGACATCATGCGCGCGGAGGCCTATGAAGACGCGAACGAGGCGCTCGACCGCGCCTCGGGCCGCGCCAATGGCGTTGCCGCCATCACCCCGGAGCGGGTGATCCGCGAGGGCAGTCCGGGCGAACAGATCCTCGACGTCATCGACCAGGATCCTGACATTTCCATGCTGGTGCTGGCGGCCAATCCCGGCCCGGAGGGCCCGGGGCCGATCATCTCCACCATGGCCAAGACGGTCGGCTCATTCCCGATCCCCCTGATGGTCATCTCGGGTGCGCTGACGGACGCCGAAATCGACGGCCTGTCGTAGCGGCCGCACAGGCTGCACTTTGCGCCAGCGCAAGCCGGCCGGGCCCGATCCGTGCTTCTTAAACCCTTGACGCAGCGCGGAAAACATCCGCTATGCACCCTTGACCGTGCGCCGCGCGACGCCATCTGCTAAGGAGACCTCACGCGCCGGCCTTGAACCGGCGACGCCGGAGAAAATCATGTTCATCCAGACCGAAGCCACCCCCAATCCCGCCACGCTGAAGTTCATCCCGGGCCGCATCGTGCTCGATAGCGGCACGATGGAATTTCCCAGCCGCGAAACCGCCCACCGCTCGCCGCTGGCCGCGCGCCTGTTCGAAGTGCCCGGTGTCACCGGCGTGTTCTTCGGCTCCGACTTCGTCACCGTCACCAAAACTGCTGGCGACTGGCAGCAGCTGAAGCCCGCCATCCTCGGCGCGATCATGGAGCACTACATGTCCGGCGCGCCGCTGCTCGCCGATGGCTCCGCCGCCAACGACGACGAGGCCGATGAAGCCGACGAGTTCTTCAACGAGGCGGACGCCGACACCGTCGCGCAGATCAAGGACCTGATCGAGACGCGCGTGCGGCCGGCAGTCGCCAATGACGGCGGCGACATCACCTTCCGCGGCTTCAAGGACGGCATCGTCTATCTCAACATGAAGGGCTCCTGCGCCGGCTGCCCCTCCTCGACCGCGACCCTGCAGCACGGCATCCAGAACCTGCTCCGCCACTTCATCCCGGACGTGGTCGAAGTCCGGCCGATGTGATGGGAAGGCGAATGGCGAATAGAGCGTGGCGAACAGGGGTTTTATCCAATATTCCATTCGCTGTTAGCTACCCGCCATTTGCCCTCTTCCCATGTTGATCCTCGCCATCGATACCGCGCTCGACGCCTGCGCCGCTGTTGTGCTCGACACCGACAGCAACAAGGTGATCGCGCGGGAATCGCAGGCCATGAAGCGCGGCCATGCCGAAGCGCTGATGCCGCTGGTCGCCCGCGTGATGAAGGAGTCCGAGATCGGCTTTGCCGCCCTCGACCGCGTTGCCGCCACCACCGGCCCCGGCAGCTTCACCGGATTGCGTGTCGGATTGTCGGCCGCGCGCGGCATTGCACTCGCGGCGAGCAAGCCCGTGGTCGGCATCACCACGCTGACCGCCTTTGCCGCGCCGCATGTCAGCGAGCACGGCGAAAACCCGATCGTCTCCGCGATCGATGCGCGGCATGACCACGTCTATCTGCAGGTCGTGACCGGCTATGGCGAATCGCTGATATCGCCGCGCGTCGCGCCGATGGCAGAAGCGCTCGCGGCTTCGCAATTCGGCGCGCCGCTCCTGGTCGGCAATGCCGCCAATATGCTGGCCGAGCGCTGGCCGAAGGATGCGAGCCCGCCGGTCAAGGTCGAGCAGCAGTCCGCGCCCGATATCGTCTGGGTAGCCTGGCTTGCCGCCGCGGTCGATCCCGCCGTCGCAACGCCTCGGCCGTTTTATCTGCGCGCGCCCGACGCCAAGCCGCCGGCCGATCAGTTGCCGCGCGCCGCGGAGACGCAGACCACATGATGGGTCTTCTATCGGACTGGTGGGGCGGCGGCACCGCCGTGATCGAGGCCGCAAGCCCGGGCGATGCGGCGCGGCTGGCGCAGCTTCACGGCGCGTCATTTAACCGCGGCTGGGGTGAAGGCGAATTCGACGCGATGCTGCGCGAGCGCAATACGCTGGTGCATCGCTTGAAACTCGGCCGCAAGGTGATCGGCTTTGCGGTGTCGCGCATGGCCGCCGATGAAGCGGAGATATTGTCGATTGCAGTCGACGAGCGTCATCGCGGCCGCGGCCTCTCGCGCAACTTGCTGATGACACATCTCGGTCATCTCGCCGGGCGCGGCGTACGTAAAATATTTCTGGAGGTCGAGGAGAATAACCAGCCGGCGCGACGGCTGTACGAACGTGCGGGGTTCTCCGTCGTCGGCCGCCGCGAAAGGTATTACCAGCAAGCCGGCGGGGAACAGCTGAATGCGCTTCTGATGCGGCGCGACTTGTCGTAAGATGCGCAAGATGGCAAACCACCGCCGTCTTCTTCCAGGGCCAACACCATGACCGCACTGAAACCCTCGACCGCGCATTCTCCGTCGGCCAAGGCTACCGGCATCGAGGCGCGTTGCGCCGCGACCGGCATGCGCATGACCGAGCAGCGCCGCGTGATCGCGCGCGTGCTGGCGGAAGCGGAGGATCATCCCGATGTCGAGGAACTATATCGCCGCTGCGTGGCGGTCGACGACAAGATCTCGATCTCGACGGTGTATCGCACGGTAAAACTGTTCGAGGATGCCGGCATCATCGAACGGCACGATTTCCGCGAGGGTCGCGCCCGCTACGAGCAGATGCGCGACAGCCATCACGATCACCTGATCAACCTGCGTGACGGCAA
>DATEJC010000540.1:0-10237 GCA_035278345.1 Bradyrhizobium sp.
ACCCATTTCATGTTGAACTGGGTGACGGGCATGTCGGACTTGGGATCGCGATAGAGCGGCACCAGCTCGCTGAGCGGCCGGTCGCCGATCACGATACCGGCGGCGTGGGTCGAGGCGTGCCGCGTCAGGCCCTCGAGGCGCTGGGCGATGTCGAAGGCTCGCGCCACCACCGGGTCTTCGTCACGGAACGCCTGCAGTTTTGGTTCGCCCGCGATGGCCGCCGCGAGCGTCACCGGCGCGGCCGGATTCTGCGGCACGAGTTTTGTGAGCTTGTCGACCTGGCCATAGGGCATCTGCAGCACGCGGCCGACGTCGCGCAGCACGCCGCGCGCCTGCAGCGTGCCGAAGGTGATGATCTGGGCTACCTGATCGCGGCCGTAGCGCTCCTGCACATAGGAGATTACCTCGCCGCGGCGGTCCTGGCAGAAGTCGATGTCGAAGTCCGGCATCGATACGCGCTCGGGATTGAGGAAGCGCTCGAACAGCAGGCCAAAGCGGATCGGGTCGAGGTCGGTGATGGTGAGGGCATAAGCCACCAGCGAACCGGCGCCGGAGCCGCGCCCCGGCCCCACCGGAATGCCCTTCGACTTCGCATGCTTGATGAAGTCGGACACGATCAGGAAGTAGCCCGAATAATTCATGCGCATGATGACGTCGAGCTCGAACGCCAGGCGCTTGCCGTACTCTTCCTCCGTAGTGCCCTGTGCAAGGCCGTGCACCCGCAGGCGATTGGCGAGCCCCTCCTCGGCCTGGCGGCGCAATTCTCCGTTCTCTTCCTCCTGCGCATTGGCGTCGCCGCCGACGGTGAAGCGCGGCAGGATTGGCTTCCTCGTCATCGGCCGGAAGGCGCAGCGCTCGGCGATCTCGACGGTGGAAGCGAGCGCCTCCGGAATGTCGGCAAACAGCACCGCCATTTCGGCGCGCGTCTTGAAGCGGTGATCGGGGGTAAGCTGGTCGCGGTCGGTCTCTGCGATCAGCCGCCCGCCCGCGATGCAAAGCAGCGCGTCATGGGCCTCGTAGTCGTCATTGCCGGCGAAATACGGCTCGTTGGTCGCGACCAGCGGCAAGCCCTTCGCGTAGGCAAGGTCGATCAGCCCGCCCTCGATGCGGCGCTCCTTGTCCATGCCGTGGCGCTGCAGTTCGACATAGAGGCGGTCGCCGAATAGCGCTGCCAGCTGCGCGCAGCGCGCCGACGCAAGCTCCGTATTGCCGGCGCCGAGCGCCATCGCGATCGGACCGTCCGGCCCGCCGGTCAGGGCGATGATGTCGCCGGTTTCGCCCTCGAGCCAGTCGAGCTTGATGTGCGGCGCCTGATGCACCGGCGTTTCGAGGAAGGCGCGGGAATTGAGCCGCATCAGGCTGCGATAGCCGCGCTCGCGCGCGGCCAGCAGAACGATCCGCGACGGCGTCATCGTATGCGCGTTGCGCGCGTTGGGATCCTGGTCGCCGAAATCGACGGCCAGCTCGCAGCCGACGATCGGCTGGATGCCGTAGCCCGCCATCTTGTCGGAGAATTCCAGCGCACCGAACATGTTGTCGGTGTCGGTCAGCGCCAGCGCCGGCTGGCGGTCCGCCTTGGCGAGTTCGCCGAGCTTGGCGATCTTGATCGAGCCCTTCAGCAGCGAATAGGCAGAATGGACGTGAAGATGGACGAATCCGGCGTTGGGCATGGAACGGTATTGGGCTCGCATCTGGTGGGGGCGATCACGCGGCTCCTTGCAGCCGCCGACTCGCCGGCCGATGGTGCAGGGTCACCTGCCTCAAGTCCACGCGAAACCCGAAGCCGTCACCACCCTTCCCGCTTATCCCCAAAACCGTCGCACTCATCAGAGCTGGGTGAAGAGCTGTGCCCAAACGGCGATCATTCCGACGAACAGCGTCAGCGACGCCAGCGCAGCAGCTTCCTCGACGAAAACCTTCAACATGACTGCCTCCCGGACCAAGTATGGACTAGAACAGATACGGAACATTGTTCCTTTTTTGTTCTAGCGGTCAAGGCGGAAAATTCGCTCGCAATCGGCTGGGTTAACAAATCGTTCCGCCGCTAGATCTTGGGGCACGCAGAGGTGAGTTCAGGGGAACCGCCTGGTGCAGCCGGCCTCTTCGCGAGAATCGCCGGGCGTCTGACCCTTTCGAAACGGATTCCAAACGGCTCGGCCTAGCGAAGGCTAATCGAGCTCGACGACCCGGCCATTGGACAGCGACACCCGCCGGTCCATGCGGTTGGCGAGGTCCATGTTATGCGTGGCGATCAGCATCGCCACCTTCGTCGCCCGCACGAGCTGCATAAGCGCATTGAACACGTGATCGGCGGTCTGCGGGTCGAGATTGCCGGTCGGCTCGTCCGCTAGCAGCGCCCGCGGTGCATTGGCGACGGCGCGGGCAATCGCCACCCGCTGCTGCTCGCCGCCGGACAGCTCTGCCGGCCGGTGATTAACGCGGTCGCCGAGGCCGAGATAGCTGAGGATCTCGGTGGAACGCTTGATCGTTTCGGAGCGCTTCAGGCCGCGGATCATCTGCGGCAGCATGACGTTTTCCAGCGCGGTGAATTCGGGCAGCAACCGATGCGACTGGTAGACGAAGCCGATGTCGGAGCGGCGGATCTGGGTGCGGTCGGCATCGGCCAGCTGCGAAGTCGGCGTGCCCCCGACATAGACTTCGCCGTCATCGGGCGTTTCCAGGAGGCCGGCGATGTGCAGCAGCGTCGACTTGCCCGAACCCGAGGGCGCGACAAGAGCCACCGATTGTCCGGCCCACAGCGCAAGCTTGGCGCCGTCGAGGATGGTCAGCGTGGCTTCGCCCTGACGATATTGCCGCCTGATCTCGTGAAGATAGATGACCGGTACTTCTTCCGCCCCCTGCTCCATCTGGCCCTCACTCGTACCGGAGCGCGTCGACGGGATCGAGGCGCGCGGCGCGCCAGGACGGATAGAGCGTGGCGAGGAACGACAGTGTCAGCGCCATGACCACGACCGCGGTGGTCTCGCCGAAATCGACCTCCGCCGGCAGGCGCGACAGGAAATACAGTTCCGGCGAGAACAATTCGGTGTTGGTGAGCCACGACAGGAATTGCCGGATCGATTCGATGTTGAGGCAGATCAGGAGGCCGACGAAGAAGCCGGTGAACGTCCCGACCACGCCGATGGCAGCGCCGGTGATCAGAAACACCCGCATGATCGCGCCCTGCGAGGCGCCCATCGTGCGCAGGATGGCGATGTCCTGCCCCTTGTCCTTCACCAACATGATCAGGCCGGAGACGATGTTGAGCGCCGCCACGAGCACGATCATGGTGAGGATCAGGAACATGACGTTGCGCTCGACCTGCAGCGCGTTGAAGAAGGTCGAGTTGCGCTGCCGCCAGTCGACCAGGAATACCGGTCGCCCGGCCGCTTCCGTCACCAGTTTGCGGAACGTGTCGATCTTGTCGGGATTGGCGGTGAATATTTCGATAGCGGTGACGTCGTTGTTGCGATTGAAATAGGCCTGCGATTCCGGAAGCGGCATGAACACGAAGCCGGCATCGTATTCGGACATGCCGATCTCGAACACGGCCGCGATCTTGTAAGGCTTGATACGCGGCGTCGTGCCCATCGGTGTCACGGCGCCGCGCGGGGCAACCAGTGTGATGCTGTCGCCGGCATGCAGCGACAATTGATCGGCAAGACGCCGGCCGATCGCGACGCCCTGCCCCTCATCAAAGCCCTCGAGCGAGCCCTGCTTGATGTTCTTGGCGATGGAGGTGAGGTTGTTGAGGTCTTCGGCGCGCATGCCGCGCACCAACACACCGGAAGCGTTGAAGGCGCTGGATGCCAGCGCCTGGCCGTCCACCACGGGCGCGGCAAGACGAATGCCCGGCACCTGGCTGATGCGGTCGGCGACGTCCTTCCAGTCCGTCAGCGGCGACTCCAGCGGCTGCACCAGGAGATGGCCGTTGAGGCCGAGGATCTTGTCCAGCAGTTCCTTGCGGAAGCCGTTCATCACGGCCATCACGATGATCAGCGTGGCGACGCCGAGCATGATGCCGAGAAACGAGAAGCCGGCGATGACGGAGATGAATCCTTCCTTGCGGCGCGCCCGCAGATAGCGTCCGGACAGCAGCCACTCGAATGGCGCAAAAGGTGCAGTGCGTTGCGGCTCTGTCATGGTCTCATCCATAGCTCGATAATCCCATGATTCGGGCCAAATGTGGCCGCAATGGCCCGCGCGCGGTGGATAATGCTAACCGCTCAGGCGCGCGACGACGTCAGCCGGGCTCATGTTCTCGCGCGAACCATCGGATCGCCGTTTCACCTCGACCTTGCCCTCGGCAAGGCCTTTCGGGCCGACCAGAATCTGCCAGGGGATACCAATGAGGTCGGCGCCGGCGAATTTGGCGCCGGCGCGCTGGTCGGTGTCGTCATAGAGGACGTCGACACCCTTGGCCGCAAGCTCGCGATAGAGTTTTTCGCAGGCGCCATCGACGGCGGCGTCGCCCTGTTTCAGGTTCAAGATCGTGACGCGGAACGGGGCAACCGGTTCGGGCCATTTGATGCCGGCATCGTCATGACACGCCTCGATGATGGCGCCGGCCAGACGGGAGACGCCGACGCCGTAGGAGCCGCCATGGATCGGCACCTCCGCGCCATCGGGACCGGCGACCAGTGCCTTCATGGAGTCGGAATACTTCGTGCCGAAATAGAAGATCTGGCCGACCTCGATGCCGCGGGTATTCAGGCGCTTGTCGACCGGAACTTCCTTCTCGAAGCGCGCGGCGTCATGAACGTCTTCGGTCGCGGCATAGACCGAGGTCCACTGCTTGATGATCGGCGTCAGGTCGCCTTCATAATCGGTGTCGTCGGCCGGGATCGGCAGATTGAGCACGTCGCTGTTGCAGTAGACGCCGGACTCGCCGGTCTCGGCGAGGACGATGAACTCATGGCTGAGGTCGCCGCCGATCGGCCCGGTTTCGGCGCGCATCGGGATCGCCTTCAGCCCCATGCGCGCAAACGTGCGCAGGTACGCGACGAACATCTTGTTGTAGGCGCGGCGCGCAGCCGCCTCATCGAGGTCGAAGGAATAGGCATCCTTCATCAGGAATTCACGCCCGCGCATCACGCCGAAGCGCGGGCGCTGCTCGTCACGGAACTTCCATTGGATGTGATAGAGATTGAGCGGCAGGCTACGGTAGGATTTCACATAGGCGCGGAAGATCTCGGTGATCATCTCCTCGTTGGTCGGCCCGTAGAGCAGCTCGCGCTTGTGGCGATCGGCGATGCGCAGCATCTCCGGCCCGTAGGCGTCGTAGCGACCGCTCTCGCGCCAGAGGTCGGCGAGCTGCAGCGTCGGCATCAGCAATTCCAGCGCACCGGCGCGATCCTGCTCCTCGCGCACGATCTGCTCGATCTTCTTCAGCACCCGGAAACCCAGCGGCAGCCAGGCATAGATGCCCGCCGCTTCCTGCCGGATCATTCCTGCGCGCAGCATCAGCCGGTGCGAGACGATCTCCGCCTCCTTGGGATTCTCTTTCAGGATGGGCAGGAAGAACCGCGACAATCGCATGGGTCTGGCTCGGGGATTCGGGGGAAACAGGTGACGCAGTCAAACCGGATTGCCCGGCAAAACACAAGGCCGGGACCGGTCAAAATGCCGCCGAACCGGCGAGTTTCCCGCCGTTTCGCTCCGGCTGTGAGGTCACTTGATGATGATCGGGGCCGCGATGTCGATCTTGTCGCTGTCGGAGATGGCAATCGCGAGCGCGAGCATCCAGCGCCCGGCTGCGGGCACGGCGACAGCCGCCAGCCACCGGTCATCGCCGCGCCGTGCGGCATTGATCGTCGGCAGCGCCGTTCCCGTCTGCGTATCGGTCAGCGTGACCGAGACGGCCTTTGCCCTCAGCGGCCGTTCCTCAATCGTCTCGAGCTGAATAGTCAGTTCGACCGGACCGACTTTCGCCGGCGAGACGGTAACGTTCGCCATCGCCTTTTCGGTGTGGAGGTGGGTGAAGAAATTGTCGTCGGAGACGGCGCCAACCGATCTCTCCGTCGCAATCCCAGAAAGGCCGGCCAGAAGAATACCGATCGCCAATGCGCGTCGCATAGTGTTCATGGCCTACTTCTTCATCATATGGCCGGAGTGATCGCCGCCGGCGGGCGCCTTCGCGCCGACGCCCTGCACGTCCAGCGACACGTTGACCTTGCCGGCCTTCTCGAACTGCAGCGTCACCGGCACCCTGTCGCCTTGCTTGAGCGGGGCCTTCAAGTCCATCAGCATGAGGTGATGGCCGCCCGGCGCGAGTTTCACCGTCTTGCCGGGATCGATGACGATTCCCTTTTCGACCGGTCGCATCGTCATGACGCCGCCATCCATCGCCATCTCATGGATCTCGACGCGGCCGGCAATATCTCCGCTGCCGCCGACCAGGCGGTCGGCCGCAGCGCCCTTGTTCTCGATCGTGAGATAGCCGCCGGCCACTTTGGCGCCCGATGGCGTCTGCCTGCTCCAGGCCTGGGTGATGACGAGATCGCCGGCCTTGACCTCCTCGCCGCGCACCGGCGCGGCCAGTAGCGCTGCGCATGCCGCGACAAATGCAATCGTGCGGGTGAGCTGGTTCATGACTTCTTTCCTTCGCTTGTTCACTACTTTACCGCGCGCTGCCGTGCCGACCATTGCGCCAGATCAGCAATTTCGGCCGAGCCTTCGATTGTCGTCATGTCGCCCTCGCGCGTGATCAGCAGCGTGCGGGGGATGTCGCCCTGCCAGGTCGGATCGATCTCGAAGCGCAGGCGGTCGGCAAAACCCTCGAAGATCCAGTTTTCCGCAAGCGACAGCCCGGACCGTTCCAGCATCGCCCGTGTGGCGGCGGGCAGGTCCGGCACGAAGTCGGCGCTGATCGTCACCATGTCGATATCAGGGTGATCCTTCATGAACGCGCCGAGCTGCGGCAGCTCGACCTTGCAGGGCCCGCAGGTGACGCCCCAGAAATGCACGATGGTGGGACGGCCGGAATGGGCCTTCATCAGCTCCTGCCAGCTGCCTCGCCCGAACGGCTTGAGCTGCGTCGCCGAGTCCTGCGCCGGCGCCGGCATCAACAACGCCAGAAATAGCGCGGCGGCCAGAAATTCCCGTCTCATGACTCGTCTCCGATCGGGATGAAGCGATAGCCATCGGCCTTCGTCATCCAGGAAAGATAGCTGCGTCGCCCGTCGGTCACCAGCAGCGGGTGGTCCGACGTGTCCGATGTCTCGGCGATGGTCCTGGTTTTGGTCCACGTCTCGCCGTCATCGCCCGACGTCATCAGATTGACCGTGGTCTTCTCGCCATCGAACTCCTTCCACACCATGACCAAGCCGCGCGGTCCCGCGATCACAAACGGCCGTGACGGATTTTTCTTCGCCTGCCCGATGGCGAGCGGCGCGGAGAAGCTTTTGCCGCCGTCGCGTGAATGGGCATAGAACAGGCCTTTTCGGGCCTTGCCGTTGGTAAACCAGGTCACGTGATAGGTGCCGTTCGGCGAGATCGCAAGGCTCGGCCCGTGATGCGGGCATGCGGCGATCTGCCAGTCGTCCACCGCGACGCGGCGCGGCTCCCCGGGCGTCATCGTATCGCCAAAGGTGATGACAGCGTGATCCCTGATGCCGCCCTCAAAAATATTCCTGAACGCGACCACCGGATGGTTCGACGGATCAAACGCAAGGCCGATGCGGCAGCATTCGCAGGTATTGTCGATCGCCATCCGCGCATCGGAATAGGTCGCGCCGCCGTCCTTTGAGGACGAAAAGAACAGCGCCGCGCCATCGTACTTCTTTCCCGCCTGCTGCGCCGGCACGCGGTTGCGCTTGTCGAGCCAGGCGGCGAACAACGCTCCATTGTTATCGAACCCGATCGTCTCGAAACGCTGGCTCTCGTTGCTTGCCGTGATCGGCCGCGGCGCGGCGAAACTCTTGCCGCCGTCATCCGAGCGCGTGATCAGCACCTGCCCGTTGAAGGCCTTGTCCCTGAAGATGGAGAACGCCAGCGCGATGCCGCCCTTGCGGTCGATCGCGATCTTCGGACGGGCGTCCGGCCCCCAGTCGAGATTGAGCCGTTCCAGTGTCGCCTCGACCGGGGTCGAAAAGCTCTTGCCGGCATCGCGGGAGCTTGCCACGGAAATCTTGCCGGCCGCCATCCAGGCCAGCCACAGCGTGCCGTCGGGTGCGAATGCCGGCGTGACCTTGGAGGCGCACCGCAAGGCAGGCTCGTCGCAGGCGGTTTCGGACCCGTGCTGGTGATGCATTTGCGCGCCCGCGCCGCCCTGCCAGAGGACGAAAGCAGCGCCTGCAGCCAGTAGCGTTTGAAGCATCTCTGTCATTCGCATCTCGATCACCTGAACGCGATTTTCATGCCTACAACGAACGCCCGCGGCGAACCGGCATAGATCGAGCCTAGCCCCGCCAGGACATTCGCGCCATTTGGTTGACCGTTGGCCTGCACGGAATTGGCGATGTTGTTGGCCGAAGCAACGTACGTCCGGTCGAACAGGTTCCTTACCTCGAAGAATACACTCAGCGTCTTCAGATATTCCGAGGTCAGATCGGCCTTGTAATGGACGTTCGCGTTGACAAGTTCATAGGCCGGCGCCTTCAGAAGGTTCGCGTTGTCCATGTAGAAGGAGTCTTTCCACACGACCTCGACGAACGCGCCGAGGCCCCGCATCGGGCCGGAGGTTTCATCCCACGACAGCCGCGCCGTCAACTCGTTCGGGGAGATGCCGGGAATTTTGTTGCCAGCGCGGTTGAAGCTGTACGTCGTGCCGTTCGTGAGCTGCTCGACATATTCGGTATAGACCTCGTCGAGATAAGTGTACGCCGTGGTGAACCGCCAGGTCGGCAGGAAGCGCCAGTCGACGGCGAGCTCGACGCCGCGATGCTCCGACCGCGGCGCGTTGAACGTGAAGCTGGTGTTCGGCGCGCCCGCCGGCGTTGCCTGGGTGACGAGTTCGTCGCGGAAGAATTCATAGAATCCGGTGAGACTGACTTTCAGCGCCTTGTTGGGCGTCCAGTCAGCGCCGAGATCGTAGCCGAGGTTCTTCTGGGTCTTGAGTTCGGTGTTGTTGCCGTTCTGGCCGTTGGACAGGACGAAGAGATTGCCGACCTGCGGCGTTCCGTAGCCGGTTGCGACGCGGCCTCGGAATTGCCACTCACTGTTCAATTTGTACAGCAGCGCCAGCTCAGGCGCCGTGTTCTGGAGCTGCTTGTCGGCGGCAATCGTCAGGGGCGGCACATAGGCATTGCCGGTCTGCGGGTTCTTGTAGACCGTGTTCAAGCCCTTCAGGTTCGTGGTTTCCCACCCGATTCCGGCAATGGCCGTCAGCGACGGCGCCAGCTTCAATTCCTCGCGCGCGCGAACGCCGTAGTTCGTGTGCTCGCCCAGCACATTGCTTTGCAGCCGCCCTAACGTCGCGTTGCCGCCGGGCATCAGGAAGCGCGTGTCGCTCGACCAGGACAGCGTGTTGTAGAAGCCGCCGAAATAGGTCGTGGAGTCCATCCCAAGGAATTCGCCGCGCTTGGTGACGTCGCTCATGTAGTTGTAAGAGGGAAAATCGCCGATCGCACTGGTATTGCCTGTCGGCTGGCTGATGTTCCTGTCGTCGAACACGAACTGGTTTCGCCATGTCGTCGTGTCGTCGAAATCATGCTCCCATCGCCCGCCGACGATCGTCCTGCGATCGTTACGGCCGAGCCCTGCCTGCTCCGGACTTAGCAATGTCGTCAGTCCGTTGAAACCATTGTTGAACAGAGCGACGGAGGCGCAATCCGCGCGCCCGGGGGTGAAAACGGAGCACCCCTGCTGGAACGGGTTCAGATTGTACTGGTTGAGCGACAGTCGCAGCGGCAGGCGCGTCGAAAGCTCGTTGTTGATCAGCTTGAGCGTAAACCGGTCATCCGTTGTTGCCTGCAGCGTGCCGAGGAAGTTGACCGTCTGGGTGTTGAACCAGCTGTTCTGGATGTAGCCGTCGCCGCGCACGTCGCTGCCGAACAGCGAGTACTCGAAATTGCCGACCTTCTTCCCCGAAGTGAAATAATTGTTGAGGTAGCCGAAGCTGCCGCCATCGACGCCATACTCGAATCCATCGATCTCGCGTCCCGGCCGCATGCGGAAATTGATCGCGCCGCCGGTCGCGTAATTGCCGTAGAGCGCCGAGGACGGCCCGCGGATGACATCGATCGCGCCATAGGCATGCGGGTCGATCAGGTCGCTGCGCGACAGGCCGTCCGGCTGA
>DATEJC010000541.1:0-8913 GCA_035278345.1 Bradyrhizobium sp.
CGGCAACGCCGCGCTGATGGCCTTTACGCGCGCGCTCGGCGGCAAGGCTCTCGCCGACAACATCCGAGTGGTCGGCATCAATCCCGGTCCGGTTGGCACCGACCGTCACGTCACCTTGCTCAAGACCCGCGCCAAGCATCAGTTCGGCGACGAGAGCCGCTACAAGGAGTTCCAGAAGGGCATGCCGCTCGGCCGCCCCGCGCATGCGCGCGAGATCGGCGATCTCATGGCGTTCCTGGCGTCGGACCGGTCGGGCTATACGTCGGGGGTGATTTTTACGGTGGATGGCGGGCACACGTCGGGATGGAGCTAGGCCTCTCGTCCGTCATTGCGAGCGAAGCGACGAAGCAATGACGAGTTAGGCAGCCGCCCGCTCGAACGCCTGCCGGATCAGCGTGGTGATCCGGCCTTCCGGCGCGATCAGCTCATTCATGATCGTAAAATGATCAGCGCCCGGAATTTCTTCATACGTCACCGGTAGCCCGTGCCTTGCGCGATGTCCGGCAAAATCCGCCGTCTGCTTGCGCAGCAGCGGCAGCTCCGCGCTGCCGACCACCAGCGACAGCGGCTTGGCCGGTCCATCTGGCTGCATCATCGGTGAATTGCGACGCGACATCGCTTCATTCAGCCGCAGCTTTTCGTTGAGATAGGAGTGGCGGATCGGCTCGAGGTCGTAGATCCCGCTGATCGCGACGCCGGCGCGCACATGCCTGTTCGACAGCGCCATGGACGTGAGATGCCCGCCGGCCGACCAGCCGGACACCACAATGCCGTCCGGTGCGGCGCCGAGACCAGCCAATTGTCCGGCGAGGAAGTCGATGCCGGCATGGATTTCGGCAACGATCTCGTCCAGCGTCGCATCGGGCGCCAGCGTATAGCCGATCAGCGCGACATTGATGCCATGCGCCATCGGCCCATCCGCAACAACCGTGAAAAGCTCCTTGGCGCGGTGCTGCCAGTAGCCGCCGTGGATGAACAGCAGCGTCGGCGCACTGTCGCGCGATTTGAGGAAATCGATGCGGTTGCGCTCGCGTGGGCCGTAGCTGATATCGAGATGCTTCGAATGGCGCTGGCGCAATACGGCCGAGCGCTTCTCCCACCCGGCGATGATATCGGCGCTGGCGGCGACCGCAGCGCCATTGTTGAGGCCGCGGTCAACCTCCTCGCGGCTCATCTTCCGCCAGTCCAGCGCGGCAAAATCCGTCGTCATGCCCAATTCTCCCGATCCGCCGGCAACCCCAGCGCGTTTCACTTTGCCCGAAAATGTTCTACAGCATGATCAAGCCGCCTGCGAGAAGGCGGAAACAACGGGGAGAAAAGCCGGTGGCCGACCAAAGCCTGATCCGCGAAACCGCGTGCACGATCGTCGACAAGCTCAACAATGGCGAGGTCACCCCGCTCGATCTGCTCGACGTGCTGGAGAAGCGCATCGCCGAGGTCGATGGCAAGGTCAATGCGCTGCCGACGCTCTGCTTTGACCGCGCCCGCAAGCACGCCGCTGAACTGATGAAGAAACCGAAGGGTCAGCGCGGCCTGCTCGCGGGCATGCCGATCCCGATCAAGGATCTCACCAATGTTGCGGGCGTGCTGACGACCCAGGGCTCGCCGATCTACAAGGACAATGTGCCGGCCAAATCCGACGTGCTGGTCGAAATACTCGAAGGCAATGGCGGCGTGGTCTACGCCAAATCGAACACGCCGGAGTTCGGCGCCGGCGCCAACACCTTCAACGAAGTGTTCGGCCCAACCCGCAATCCCTGGGACACGTCGCGCTCCGCGGCCGGCTCCTCCGGCGGCGCGGCCGTGGCGCTCGCGACCGGCACGGCCTGGCTCGCACACGGTTCCGACATGGGCGGCTCGCTGCGTAATCCCGCAAGCTTCTGCGGCATCGTCGGCCTGCGCCCCAGCATCGGCCGTGTCGCGCATACGCCGGCGGCCGCGATCGACCGCAATCTCGGCGTCCAAGGCCCGATGGCGCGCAATGTCGAGGACCTCGCTCTGCTGCTCGACGCCATGAGCGGCGAGAGCCCGGCCGATCCGCTCTCGTTGCCGAAGCTGCCGAACTCGTTCCGCTCGGCCGCGCGCGGCGGGGGAAAACCGAAGCGCGTCGCCTATTCGCGCGATCTCGGCATCACGCCGGTCGATTCGGAAGTCGCTGAGATCACCAGGAAGGCCGCACAGCGCTTTGCCGATGCCGGCGTCATCGTCGAGGAGGCGCACCCTGACTTGCGCGAAGCCCATGAATGCTTCCATGTGCTGCGCGCCTTCGACTTCGCGCTCAGCAAGGCGGCGCTGCTGCGCAGCAAGCGCGATCTGCTCAAGCCCGAGGTGATCTGGAATATCGAGGAAGGGCTGAAACTCACCGTCGAGAAGCTGGAGCGCGCCGAGGCGCAGCGTGTGGCGATGACGGCGCGCGCGCTGGAATTCTTCGAAAAGTACGATCTGCTGCTCGCGCCAGCCACCATCGTCGCGCCCTTCCCGGTCGAGAACCGCTATGTCGCCGAATGCGACGGCAAGAAGTTCGACAATTACGTCGAATGGCTCGGCATCGTCTATGCTATCACGCTGGTGTGCTGCCCGGCCCTGTCGCTGCCCTGCGGCTTCACGACGTCGGGCCTGCCGGTCGGATTGCAGATGGTGGCAGCCCCCCGCGGCGAGGCGCAATTGCTGGCAGGCGCACAAGTGCTGGAGGATATTCTTGGCATGCGCAGCTCGACGCCGATCGATCCGCGGCCACCGAAATAGCTGTCAGCGCTCGGCTGCTGCCTTCATGGCAACGGAGAGCGCGAGCTTTGCTTCCTGCACCATGTCCTCGACCAGCTCCTCGCGGCTGGCGCCGCCGACCTCGCCGGTGAGGAGCCCCTGCTCGGCCAGCATCACTACGCCATGCAGCGAGGCCCACATCTTCATCGCCTGTCGCTCGCGCAGCAGGCCGACCGCCGGCGCTTCCATCGATTCGATCAGGAGCGCCAGCGTCTCCATCGCCGCCTTGTGCAGCTCGCCGCCCTTGACGGCCGAGGCCATGGTGCGCGAAGCGAACATCAGGCGGTAGATGCCGTTGCGCTGCAATCCGAAGGCGAGCGTTGCCTGCGCAAAGCGCGAGAGCTTGGATTGCTTCGACGGCTTGTCGACGAGATCGCGGAGGATGACGTTGAACTGGCGGAACGCTTCCGCGGTCACGGCCTCCAGCAGCGCTTCGCGATCGGCAAAATGACGGTACGGCGCGGGTTGGGAGACACCGAGTTTCTTCGCAAGCGCACTGATGTTGATGGCTTCCGGCCCGCCGCGCTCGGCTTCCTGGAACGCGGCCTGCACCAGGGCATCGCGGAGATCCCCGTGGTGATAGGTATTGAGAGCTTTGCGGACCAATCGCGGCGGCATTGATGTTATTGTCTATGACTTTTCACTTGACAGCACAACGGCAGTGCGAATGTAATATGCTATAATTTCATGGTCCGGCCAAGGGCCACGACCTCAAAACACAAAGACAGAAAGCGCAGCCAAGACTGCGCCGGTTCGAGGGGAAGCGGTTGCGATGTCAGGAAAGCTGAAGATCCACGTCGACCAGGACAAGTGCCAGGGCCATGCTCGCTGCAAGTCGCTGGCGCCCGAACTCTTCAATCTCGACGAATACGGCAACGCGCATGAGATCGGCGACGGCACCGTGCCCGCCGGCCTCGAGGACAAGGCGTATCTCGCCAAGTCGAACTGTCCGGAAATCGCGATCGAAGTGACCGAGGAATAGTTCCTCGCCTCAAGCTCAACCTGCATCGTCAGAACAAGGTAGAGGGTTTGCCTGATGTCCGATTCTGCCAGCTACTTGCCCGAACATCCGCCGGTCAACGATTGGGTCAACGATTTCGACCACACCGATCCGCGCTGGACCGAAAACCCCTTCCCGATCTGGGAGGAGCTGCGCGCCGCAAGCCCGGTGGTACACACGGAGCGCTTCCTCGGCTGCTACATGCCGACCACCTATCAGGCGGTGAAGGAAATCTCCTACGATACCGAGCATTTCTCCTCGCGCCGCGTCATCGTGCGCGACATCAGGCCGGAGATCACGGCCAAGGCGCCCCCGATCACATCCGACCCGCCGGAACACAAGCCGGCCAAGCAATTGCTGCTGCCGCCCTTCACGCCCGATGCGACGAAGAAGCTGGAGCCGCGCGTCCGGGCCATCTGCAACGAGCTGATCGACGAGTTCATCGCCGACGGCAAGTGCGACGCGGCGGCGCGCTACACCAAGCACATCCCGGTCCGCGCCATCGCCCACATGCTCGGCATCAATGAGAAGGACGGCGATCTCTTCATCAAGTGGATCCACGAGATCCTTGAGCTCGGCATCAAGGACGATGCCGCCCTGATGCGCGCGGTGCAGGAGATGACCGCCTTCTTCGCCGGCCATCTCGAGGCGCGCAAGAGGAAGCCGACCGACGACCTGATCACGACGTTGATGAACGCCAAGGGCCCGAATGGTCAGCCGCTGGAAGACGGCCATGTGCTGGGCTCGCTGCGGCTGCTGCTGATTGCCGGCATCGACACCACATGGAGCGCGATCGGCTCTTCGTTGTGGCACCTGGCCAGGACGCCTTCGGATCGCGAGCGCCTCGTCAGGGAACCCGAACTGATCCCGACCGCGGTCGAGGAATTCCTGCGGGCCTATTCGCCGGTGACGATGGCGCGTGAGGTGATGAAGGACACGACCATCAGCGGCTGTCCGGTCAAGGCAAACAACATGGTGCTGCTGTCCTTCCCCGCCGCCAACCGCGATCCCGCCATGTTCCCCGACGCCGACAAGGTGGTGATCGATCGCAAGGAAAACCGCCACGCCGCCTTTGGCCTCGGCATCCACCGCTGCGTCGGGTCCAACCTCGCGCGGATGGAAATGATCGTCGCGATCGAGGAATGGCTGAAGCGCATTCCAGACTTTCGCCTCGATCCCGCCGGCACGGTCACCTGGTCGGAAGGCACGGTGCGCGGCCCGCGCCAGCTGCCGGTGCTGTTCGGCAAGAAGAACTGATAAGGCGAACTGATCCGGTTCGCCTCTCCCCGCTTCTCCTGCTACGATGCACGACGCCGGCAATTGCCGGCGTCAACGCGTTCTGGCACGAGTATGACCGAAGAAGCTGACCCGCCGCCCGACAGCAAGCTGACGAGAACAAAACAGCGCTGGGCGCGCGAGGGCAAATTCCTCACCGGCAGGGTCGCGCGCCCGTCCGAGCAGCGCCTGCCGCCGGGCCAGCATCTGACCAGGGACTGGCCGGTGCTCGATCTCGGGCTGATGCCGGAAATCTCGCACCAACGGTGGCGCCTCGACGTCCACGGCGCGGTGGACAATCCAGTGTTTTGGACGTTTGGCGAATTCACCGCGCAGCCGCAGTCGCAGTTCCTCTCCGACATTCATTGCGTCACCACATGGTCACGCTATGACAACCAGTGGGAAGGCCTTGCGACACGAGATCTCTTGATGGCGTGCCAACCCAAGGACGACGCTCGCTTCGTGGTGCTGCATTCCTATGATGGCTACACGACCAATCTCACGCTGGAGGATTTTGCTGCCGAAGACGCCCTCCTCGCGCATCGATGGTCAGGCCAGCCGCTCGACGTCGAGCACGGCGGCCCTGTTCGCCTCGTGGTGCCGCACCTCTATTTCTGGAAGAGCGCTAAATGGCTGCAGGCGATCGAGTTCCTGACCGAGGACAAGCCCGGCTATTGGGAAGTCCGCGGCTACCATAACCGTGGTGATCCCTGGGCCGAACAGCGCTATTCCGGAGATTAGCATCTCACCCCTCATGGTGAGGAGGCGCAAAGCGCCGTCTCGAACCATGAGGCCCGGCCGGTGGCCTACATCCTTCGAGACGGCGCTGACGCGCCTCCTCAGGATGCGGAGTTACCAAGATGGAGGACAGCAATGCCTACCGAACGTTTCCAATTTGCGGGCACAGGCGGTCACCAACTCGCCGCCGCGCTGGACCTGCCCGACGGCGCGATCACGGCCTATGCGCTGTTCGCGCATTGCTTCACCTGCAGCAAGGACGCGCTGGCCGCCAAACGCATTGCTGCCGCGCTTGCCGCCCGAGGCATTGCGGTGCTGCGCTTCGACTTCACCGGGCTCGGCTCCAGCGAGGGCGATTTCGCCAATTCGACGTTCTCGTCCAACGTTGCCGATCTCGTCCTTGCTGCCGATCATCTCAGGCAGACGCGTAAGGCGCCGGCGATCCTGATCGGCCACAGCCTTGGCGGTGCGGCGGTCCTTGCGGCGGCGGCGCAGATTCCCGAGGCAAAGGCGGTCGTCGCCATCGCCGCCCCCTCCGATCCCGCGCATGTCACCGGACTGTTCAAGGACAGGATCGAGGACATCCGCACGCAGGGCGAAGGCGAGGTGTCCCTCGGCGGCCGACCGTTCCGCATCAAGCGCGAATTCCTCGACGATGTCGCCGAGCGAGGCCTGACGGCTCAGATTGCAAAACTGCACAAGGCGCTGCTGGTGATGCATTCGCCGACCGACGACACGGTAGGGATCGACAATGCCACGCATATTTTCGTGGCGGCAAAGCACCCAAAGAGCTTCGTGTCGCTGGCAGGCGCCGATCATCTGCTGAGCCAGCGCCGCGATTCCGTCTATGTCGCCGACGTCATCGCGGCCTGGGCCGAACGCTATGTCGAGCCTGCGGTGACCGGCCCCGCCGCCGATCCCGGCATCGCACCGCGCCGGGTCGTGGTTCGCGAGACCCGCGCCAGCAAATTCCAGCAGACCGTGACGGTCGGCCCGCACCAGATGACCGCCGACGAGCCGGTCGCCGCCGGCGGAGAAGACACCGGCCCCGGCCCCTATGACTTCCTGCTCGCCGGTCTCGGCGCCTGTACCTCGATGACCATGCGGATGTATGCCGACCGCAAGTCACTGCCGCTCGAGCGCGTTACCGTGACGCTCAAGCACGGCAAGATCTACGCCAAGGACTGCGAGGAGTGCGAGACGCGTGAGGGCATGCTCGACCAGATCGAGCGGGACATATCGATCGAGGGAGCGCTGGACGATGAGCAGCGCAAGCGGCTGATGGAGATCGCCGACAAGTGCCCGGTGCATCGCACGCTCCATTCGGAGATACGGATTGTGACGAAGGCCGTCTGACGTTCAGGCAGCCAGCGGCTGAACTTTCAACGCGCCGCGCAGGCCAGCAGCGGTGCCAATCAGGATGCCGGCGACCGCGATGAAGGACGCCAGCGACAGCGTCGACAATCCCGTCAACCCCTGCCCGATCGAGCAGCCGAACGCCATGACGCCGCCCGCCCCCATCAGCGCCGCACCGCCGGCCGAGCGCAGCATGTGGCGCGGCGATTGATAGCCTTCGAGATGGAAGCGGCCGGTGAACAGCGCCGTGACGAAACTGCCCGCGAACACCGCGAACACCGTGACGATACCGAAATTAAGCGTCGACCCCGTCGACAGCATCACATATTGCAGTGCATCCGCGATCGGCGCGATGAAGGTGAGCGAGGTCACCGGCACCGGATTGAAATCGTCGGCGCCGAGATAGCCGGTCGCATACCAGCCGCCGGTGACCAGCAATCCCATGATGAGGCCAGCCGCGATCTGCCCCGGCGATTGCCGGAACGGTGCGTAGGCGAGCGCGAAGATGATCAGTGCGGCGGCCAGCACGGAAGCCGCGATCATGCGCGCGGCGACCGCGGAAATGCCGAGCGAAGCGACCAGCGCCGGTAGCGAATTCGTTGCCGCGGTCGCCTGCGATGCACCGACCATCGCGATGCGCGATGGCGCGATCAGACCCTTCAGCGTCATTTGGGCGAAGATCGCGAGGATGATGACGACCACGAGCGAGCGCAGATTGCCGCGGCCGAGCAGCACCAGCGCACGCGAGCCACAGCCGTTCGACATCACCATGCCGTAGCCGAACAGGAGGCCGCCGAGGAACAGCACTGGCGCCGAGAAGGTCGGCTGCAGGTAGATCGATTTGCCGAGATCGACGAGGCCCGCCGCCGCCATCACTTGTGACGCCACAATCGCAGTCCCCATCGCCAGCGCGTAGGTACGCACCAGGCGCCCGTCGCCCTCCGCCAGCCAGCCGCGCATGCTGCTCATCATGCAGAAACCGCTGAGCAGGCCGACCGAGCCGTAGATCAGGCCAATGACGAGCGCGGCGAGCAGAACGATGCTGGTGGCGTCCATGGTGGTTCCTCATCCACTTCGGTCATTGCGAGAAGCGAAGCGACGAAGCAATCCACACTTTCCTTGCGACAAGATGGATTGCTTCGCTTCGCTCGCAATGACGGATCATTTGACTAAGGCCGCAGGATCACGCGATCGCGCGACGAGCCTGCAACGGCAACGAAAGCGTCTTTGGCTTGTTCCAGCGGATACACCGCGCGCGCGTGAATCGGAAACGGCTTCAGATGTCCGCTGGCGAAACCGGGTGCGAGCTCGCGCAGCACCGCGCCGGTCGCGATCGACGACAGGCCGAGCGTGTCGATGCCGACATAGGTGTGCTGACCACGGTAGAATTCGAGGATGTTGAACTGCACGATGCGGTCGACTGCGGCGATCAGGATCTGCCGCCCGCGCAGCGCCAGCGACCTGTGCGCCGCCTGGAAATAGGGATCGCCGACCGTGTTGTAGACGATGTCGGCGCCCTTCCCCGCTGTCAGCTCGCGCACGCGTGTCGCGACATCCATCGCGGAGGCATCAATCACCTCGACCGGCGAATTGCTGTGGCCCGCATATGCCTCGCTCCTGCGCACCACGCCGACGACGCGCGCGCCGTGCCAGGTCGCGATCTGCACCGCGGCCTGCCCCACCTTGCCGTTGACGCCCATGACAAGCACGGTCTCGCCCGGCTTCGGCATGCCGGCGCGGCGCAGGCCTTCCATTGCCGTGACAAAGGGCACGCCGATGCC
>DATEJC010000542.1:0-3523 GCA_035278345.1 Bradyrhizobium sp.
ACGCCCTGGCCGACGCCGACGCACATGGTGGCGAGCGCGAGCTTGCCGCCGCGCTTCTCCATGCCGTGCACTGCGGTCATCGCGAGCCGCGCGCCACTCATGCCAAGGGGATGGCCGAGCGCGATCGCGCCGCCATGCGGGTTGACGAAGTCGGCATCTTCCTTGACGCCGAGCTGACGCAGACAGGCGATGCCCTGCGAAGCGAAGGCTTCATTGAGCTCGATCAGATCAAAATCGCTGACCTTGATGCCGAGCCTCTCCACCAGCTTCTTGGTCGCCGGCACGGGGCCGATACCCATGATGCGCGGCGGCACGGCCGCGGATGCTAGCCCGAGAATGCGCGCGCGCGGCGTCAGGCCGTGCTTCTTCACCGCAGCTTCCGAGGCGAGGATCATCGCGGCCGCGCCGTCATTGACGCCCGACGCGTTGCCCGCGGTGACCGTGCCGGGATTGCGCACGATCGGCTTCAGCTTGGCGAGGCCTTCCAGCGTGGTCTCGGGCCGCGGATGCTCGTCCTTGTCGACGATCACAGGACCGGCCTTGCCGCCGGGTACCGAGATCGGCGTGATCTCTTCGGCAAAATAGCCGGCGGCGATCGCAGCACCCGCGCGCTGCTGCGATCGGATCGCCATCGCATCTTGGTCGGCGCGCGACACCTGGAATTCTTCGGCGACGTTCTCGCCGGTCTCCGGCATGGCATCCACGCCATACTGTGCCTTCATCAAGGGATTGATGAAACGCCAGCCGATGGTGGTGTCATAGATATCCGCGGAGCGCGCAAATGCCTCCGGCGCCTTGCCCATCACGAACGGCGCCCGCGTCATCGATTCGACGCCGCCGGCAATCGCGAACTCGATTTCGCCGGCGCGGATGGCGCGACCTGCGGCGCCCACCGCATCGAGGCCGGAGGCGCAGAGCCGATTCAGCGTCTGGCCGGGAACCGTCTCTGGAATGCCCGCGAGCAAGAGCGCCATGCGTGCGACGTTGCGGTTATCCTCGCCGGCCTGGTTGGCGCAACCGAAAAAGACCTCGTCGACCTGCGACCAGTCGAGCTTGGGATGCTTCGCCATCAGCGCCTTGATCGGGGCCGCTGCCAGATCGTCGGCGCGGACTTTGGCGAGCGAGCCGCCGAAACGGCCAATTGGCGTGCGCACGGCATCGCAAATAAAGACATCACGCATCGATTTTCTCCCTGAATGCCGCGTTCTCAGCGCCTAAAGGACGGGTTGAGGCGAGTTGTAGGAGCGGCCCTGCGGCAGGTCAATCGACCGCGATGCCTCAAGCGGGCGCGATCGTGTGATGCCCGCCATGCGGAATGGCCGTGGATCAGGTGGAAAACGCGGTCCGCGCGGGTAAAGCGGTATGACCGCGCGGCGAAAATTCTGTAGTTTCCGCTGCCCATGACCGTCCAGAAGTCCATCCCCGTCCCCGTGCCGACAGAGCCCGCTTCCGCGCCGGAAACGCCTGCGCGCGTCACGCCGATGATGGAACAGTATCTGGAGATCAAGGCCGCCAATCCCGGCCTCTTGCTGTTCTACCGGATGGGCGATTTCTACGAGCTGTTCTTCGAGGATGCCGAGATCGCCTCGAAGGCGCTCGGCATCATGCTGACCAAGCGCGGCAAGCATCAGGGCCATGACATCCCGATGTGCGGCGTGCCGGTGGAGCGCTCCGACGACTATCTGCATCGGCTTATCGCGCAGGGTTTTCGTGTTGCGGTCTGCGAGCAGATGGAAGATCCGGCCGCCGCAAAGGCGCGCGGCAACAAAAGCGTGGTCCGCCGCGACGTGGTGCGGCTGGTGACGCCGGGCACGCTGACCGAAGACACGCTGCTCGATGCCCGCACCAACAATTACCTGCTGGCGATTGCGCGGGCACGCTCGTCCGCGGGCGGCGACCGGTTCGGGCTCGCCTGGATCGATATCTCGACCTCCGAGTTCATGGTGACGGAGTGCGTAGGCAGCGAACTCGCCGCCGCGCTGGCGCGCATCAATCCCAACGAAGCCATCGTTGCCGATGCGCTCTATTCCGACAACGAGCTTGTACCTACGCTGCGCGAACTGACGGCGGTGACGCCGCTGACCCGCGACGTCTTCGACGGCGCCACCGCCGAGCGGCGGCTGTGCGATTATTTTGCGGTCGCCACCATGGATGGCCTCGCCGCAATGTCGCGGCTGGAGGCAACCGCTGCAGCCGCCGCCGTCACCTATATCGACCGCACCCAGGTCGGAAAGCGCCCGCCGCTGTCGCCGCCCGCGCGCGAAGCCGCGGGCACCACCATGGCGATCGATCCGGCGACGCGCGCCAATCTCGAATTGACGCGCACGCTCGCCGGCGAGCGCCGCGGCTCGCTGCTCGATGCCATCGACTGCACGGTGACGTCAGCGGGTTCGCGGCTGCTGGCGCAGCGGCTCGCCGCGCCGCTGACCGATAGCGCGGCGATCGCGCGCCGGCTCGATGCCGTCGCCGAATTCGTCGAGGACAGCGCGGCGCGCGAGGATCTCAGGGACTCCTTGCGCAATGCGCCGGACATGTCGCGCGCGCTGGCGCGACTGTCGGTGGGCCGCGGCGGCCCACGCGATCTCGCAGGGCTGCGCGACGGCATCCTTGCCGCCGATCAGGCCTTGAGCCGGCTCGAATGGCTCGACGACCCACCGGCGGAAATCAGGGCTGTGATGGACGCGCTGCGCCGTCCCTCGCGCGATCTCGCGCAGGAATTTTCTCGTGCGCTGGCCGACCAGCTGCCGCTGATCAAGCGCGACGGCGGCTTTGTCCGCGAGGGCTACGAGACCGCGCTCGATGAAACGCGCAGCCTGCGCGACGCCTCGCGCCTCGTGGTGGCCGCCATGCAGGCGCGCTACGCCGATGATACCGGCATCAAGAGCCTGAAGATCCGGCACAACAATGTGCTCGGCTATTTCGTCGAAGTGACCGCGCAGCACGGCGACAAACTGATGTCTCCGCCGCTCAACGCCACCTTCATCCATCGCCAGACGCTCGCAGGCCAAGTTCGCTTCACCACCGCCGAACTCGGCGAGATCGAAGCCAAGATCGCCAATGCCGGCGACCGCGCGCTCGGGCTGGAGCTCGAGATTTTCGACAGGCTTTCCGCCATGGCGCGCGCCGCCAGCGACGATCTTCGCGCCGCCGCGCATGCCTTTGCCATGCTCGACGTCGCAACCGCGCTAGCAAAGCTTGCTGTCGACGACAACTATGTGCGCCCTGACGTCGATCACTCCCTGTCGTTTGCGGTGGAAGGCGGTCGCCATCCCGTGGTCGAGCAGGCGCTGAAGCGCGACGGCCAGCCGTTCATCGCCAATTCCTGCGACCTGTCGCCGGGGCCGGCGCAGAACAACGGCCAGCTCTGGCTGATCACCGGCCCCAACATGGCGGGCAAATCGACCTTCCTGCGCCAGAACGCGCTGATCGCGCTGCTGGCGCAGATCGGCTCCTTCGTGCCGGCATCGCGCGCCCGCATTGGCGTCGTCGACCGCCTGTTCTCGCGCGTCGGCGCGGCCGATGA
>DATEJC010000543.1:0-12275 GCA_035278345.1 Bradyrhizobium sp.
CGTCCCGGCCGCATGCGGAAATTGATCGCGCCGCCGGTCGCGTAATTGCCGTAGAGCGCCGAGGACGGCCCGCGGATGACATCGATCGCGCCATAGGCATGCGGGTCGATCAGGTCGCTGCGCGACAGGCCGTCCGGCTGAGTGACCGGAAAGCCGTCGTCGAAGATCACCATGTTGCGGATGCCAAAACCGTTGCGGGCGTTGGAGCCGCGGATCGAGATGCCGAAATCGCGGGGACCGTTGCCCTGCTTGATGGAAATGCCGGGGCTGTCGCGCAGCACGTCGGCCACCGAGAACGCCGGCCGGTTCTCGAACTGGCTGCGGTCGATCGTGGTGCCGGTCTGACCGTTCGGCGCCTGATAGAGATTTCCGCTGCCAACGCTGCTTGTGTTGATGACGACGACCGGGAGCTGGCGCGCCGGTGCGCTGGCTTGCTGCGGCGTTCGGCGAGGCCCGGCCGCCGCGGTGCCGCTGCGCTTCGGCGCCGCTGGCTTCGCACGAGCTTCGCGCGGCGCGTCGATATTGACGGGCGGCAGCGCGGTCGGCTCGGCGCTCTGGCTATGGGCCGGCCCCACAACAGCGATGCACGCCAGCTGGATGGCGATGAGACTCACGCCGCAGAGGGCATGATTCCTGGACATTGGAGACTTCCTGACGCCGGCGTTGCGGCCGGCCACTCACGGGCATTGACCGGCACGGCAAGCCGATACCGGTAGCGAGGGCTGGGTCAGGAAAAGGACGGAGGCGCGCGCGCCTGCTCGGGAGAACCGGCACGAGATGTGGCCGGGCCGAGCGCGAGTTCATGCCAGGCCACCGAGGTAGCCTGGCGGTCGAAGGTGAAGATGGCCGCGGTCTGCGGCGGATCGATCGGCGCACCGGTGTGCAGCACGCCGCAAAGGCCGCAGCAGGGGCGTTGGGTGCCCTGCGCGCCGGATGGATCGTCCTGGCTAACCCCCGCCGCGGCGTTGCCATGGCAGATCACCGCCGTGCTCAGGGGATCGGAAGCGGCAATGCTCGCCGCCCAGCAGGCCGCGATCGGAGCGAAAACCTGCACCGCCAGCGCCAACAGGACTATGGGCAGAAAGTTCTTCAGCCGCCTGCGCATCGCACCATCCATCGAGACCCCAGAATATCCCCTTGCAGAGTCCGAAGTCGAGGTGGGGTTCCCGGGATTCTCCAGCATGCGCCATGAAAGATCAGGCGACCGAACGGGGTATTGTCGTAGCGCAAGGTTGGCGGACTAAATTCCGGGCCGGGCCGTATCTCCTTACCCCGGCACGGGTTTTTGGACATTTCCTGCAACCGCTAGTCGCACAATTCCAATCATTTCGCAGTTTGCTGGAATTTTGAACAATCGTTGCTGAAATTGGTGACAAGACGTCAAAGATGGTCTACCAAAGCGCCCTCAGGCCAGCCGCGAGGTTGGACTGGTGGTCCAAGTCTCGGGAGGAACCCTGACGCGCACAAGCAGCGTCGCCCCGTCAAACAAGATCAAATCTAACTTTGCGGGTGAAATAGGGTCGACACAATTTTTAGAGCAGGGCTTAGGCCCTGCTCTTTTTTTTCGAGAAGATGGATCGCCAATGATGCAGCAAGTGAAGCGACATCTTCGATGAACTGGATCGAGCGCAGTTTCGAACTCGCCAGCGAGCGCTGCGAAGATCTCACGCCACTGGTCTATCGCCGCCTGCATGCCGAGCGTCCGGAGACGCTGACGATGTTTCGCACCGAGGGCAGCGATCTCGTCAAAGGATCGATGCTGGCGATGACGATCGAATCGATCCTCGATTTCGCTGGTCCCCGCAGCGGCAAATTCCGCATGATCGAATGCGAGGTGATTTCGCACGACGCCTATGGCACGCCGCGCGAGCTCTTCATCGCCTTCTTCGGCGTGATCATGCGGACGCTGCAGGAGGTTCTCGGCACTGCCTGGACAACCGGAATGGACGAAGCCTGGCGCGGGCTTCTGCGCGAGATCGAAGCGATCGTCGGCGAAACCGCCTAGAACAGCTCGCGCTCAAGGAAGTTCGAGCCGATATCCGCCGTCCGCTTGATCGGGTTGAAGTCGCAATAGACGCCGTCGGCGAACAGCGTGTAGCTCGCGACGATGGTGTCCTTGCTGGGCTTGACCGAGTTGAGACCGATCACCGCGGTCTGCTTGCCGCCGTTCCATTTGAACGGCGTGGTGCTCTGCGCCTTCTCGCAGGCCGCCACGGCCTCGGCGAAAACCGCGCTTTCGACAAAAGCTTTCGTCGTCTGAAGCTGTCTGAGCGTCTTCCAATTCATGTAGAAGGAGCCGGCGAGGCCTGCGATCAGGAGAACAATAAGCCCGATGGTGATGCGTTGAAAATTCATGTTCTCCCCCGCCTTGCAAAAATGCCTAGAACGGCATCCCCATCAGCTTCGACAGCCGCTCAATGGAGAGATAACCGGCCTGATAGGTCCACATGCCAACCGCGAAAATGATGCCTGATATCACCGTGGTCCAGATCAGCTTGCGGCCCATCCGCGCCATGATCGGGGCGCCGGGATCGGTGCCGGGCGCGCCCTCGCCGTCCTCATGCTGGCTGCGCACACCGAACGGCAGCGTCAGGAACAACGTCACCCACCAGATGACGAAGTAGATCGCCAGTGCCGTTGAGATGCTGTAGGCCATCTCTGCTCTACGCCTGCTCGATTTCGACCAATGCGCCGGAAAAATCCTTGGGGTGGAAGAACAGCACCGGCTTGCCATGCGCGCCGATCTTGGGCTGGCCGTCGCCGAGCACACGCGCGCCTTCCTTGATCAGCTGGTCACGCGAGGCGATGATGTCGACGACCTCATAGCAAACGTGATGGATGCCGCCGTCGGCATTGCGCTCGACGAATTTTGCGATTGGCGAAGCCTCGCCCAGCGGCTCGATGAACTCGATCTTGGTATTGGGCAGCGTCACGAACACCGTGACCACGCCATGCTCGGGCAGCGGCACGGCTTCCGAAATCGTCGCGCCGAACGCGCCGCCGTAAATCTTCGCCGCTTTCTTCGCGTCCTTGACCGCGATTGCCACATGATTGAGCCGGCCCAGCATCTCACTCTCCCAACTTGATCAGACTTCGAGGACGTGGACGAAGCACAGCGGCTTCTTGCCCCACTCCTCGTTGACCGCCGCCCGTACCGCGCGGCGCACCGATTCCGCCAGCGCATCGGGATCGCGCCGCCGCGCCCGCGGCAGGCCCTCGACGGTCGATACCACCACATCGAACACGATCTCGTCGAGCATCTCGCCCGCCGCATTCTTCTCGGGGATGCCGATCAGATCAACCTCAGGATCGTCGGCGAGCTCGCCTTTTTCGGTCACGGCGACCGCGACAAAGACGCAGCCGGCAAAGCCCATCTTGCGCCGTTCGACCACGGCGCGCGATTTTGCGTCCTCCAGGATGCGCCCGTCCTTGTAGAGGCGCCCGGCCGGCAGTTCGTCGATGATGCCGGGATCGCCGGGGCCGAGCTTGACCAGATCACCATTGCGGCAGGTGATCACCCTCGGCACGCCAGCCGAGCGCGCGAGCTTGGCGTGTTCGGACAGGTGCAGCGCCTCGCCATGCACGGGGATCAGGATCTGCGGGCGTACCCAGGAGATGATGTCGCGCAGCTCGTCGCGGCGCGGATGGCCGGAGACGTGTACCAGATGCGTGCGGTCGGTGATGACCTCGACGCCCTGGGCGACCAGCCCGTTGATGATGCTGCCGACCGCCTTCTCGTTGCCGGGGATGGTGCGGGACGAGAAAATCACGGTGTCGCCCTTGTTGAGGGTGACCGTCGGATGGTCGTTGTTGGCGATGCGCGCCAGCGCCGCGCGCGGCTCGCCCTGGCTGCCGGTGCAGAGCGCCAGCACCTTGTCGGCCGGAAAATGACCATAGAGGTCCATGCCGCGGAAATTCTGCACGCCATCGAGATAGCCGCATTCGCGCGCCACCTGCACCACCCGCTCCATGGCGCGGCCGACCACCACGACCTCGCGGTCGGCGGCCCTGGCGGCATCCGCGACGGCCTTCACCCGCGCGACATTGGAGGCGAAGGTCGTGACGGCGACGCGGCCCTTGGCCGATTTCACAAGTCCCGTGATGATGATTGCGACTTCGGCTTCCGAGGGCGACCGGCCGTCGCGCACCGCATTGGTGGAATCGCCGACCAGCGCCAGCACGCCGGCCTCGCCCAGCTCGCGCAGCCGCTTCTCGTCGGTCGGCGGGCCCAGGACCGGGGTCGGGTCGAGCTTCCAGTCGCCGGTGTGCAAGACCGTGCCGACCTCGGTGTGGATCGCCAGCGCATGCGATTCCGGAATCGAATGCGCTACCGGAATGAACTCGACATTGAACGGGCCCAGGTCGATGCGGCCGCTTGAGGCCACCACGTGGACCGGAATTTTTGGCGGATTGCGCTCGGCTTCGAGCTTGGCCTGGAACAACGCCGCGGAGAATTGCGTGGCGTAGATCGGGCATTGCAGCTTGGGCCAGAGATCGATGATTGCTCCGAAATGATCCTCGTGGGCGTGCGTCAGGACAAGGCCCATCAAATTCTTGCGTTCCTTCTCGAGGAAGCTGATGTCGGGCATGATCAGGTCGATGCCCGGCAGATGCTCCTCGTCGCCGAAGGAGACGCCGAGATCGACCGCGAGCCAGGAGCGCTGATGTCGGTTGCCGAGGCCGTAGATCGACAGGTTCATGCCGATCTCGCCGACACCTCCGAGCGGCGCAAAGGTCAGCTCGTCCGGCCGCGCCATCAGGATGCCCTCACCGAGGCTGCCGAGCCGAAATAGACCTCGCCCGCCGCCACCGGCACGCGCCTGCCCTCGGCGGTGCGGACGATCATGCAGCCGGTCTCATCGATGGTATCGAAGATACCCTCGATGGTGGCAGCACCTGTATTGATCGCGACCTTCGCCCCCAACCCAGCGGCCCGCTCAAGCCAGCGCTTCCTGATCTCGGCGAAGCCGCGGCCGTTGTCCCAGATGCCCCGGAATTCGACCCAGGCGTCGGAGAGCGCCCGAAACAGCTCTTCGGCGCCGATCTGGATGCCCAGCGCATGCAGCGAAGTTGCGGGCGTCGGCGTGCCCTCGGGCGCCGCAATCACATTGGTGCCGATGCCGACCACGACAGCGAGACCTCCCGGAACCGCTTCGGCCTCCAGCAGGATGCCCGTGAGCTTGTGGTGTCCGGCAAGCACATCATTGGGCCATTTAAGGCCAAACTTGAACGGATCGGCCCCGCCGGCGCGCAACGCGGCTTCGACACTGACGGCCCGCGCCGCCGCATCCAGCGATAGCCCCGCCGCAAAGCCAAGGGTCGCGGCGACAGCCGGGGTCACGTCCATGACTTCGAGTATGCTGCTGGCGAGGTTGCCGCGCGGGGCGATCCAGGCGCGCTGGCGCCGCCCGCGGCCCGCGGTCTGCTCGGTCGTCACGAACCACATCGGCCCGCGCTCGCCGTCCCGGGCGCGCTGCATCGCCTCCGAATTGGTGGAGCCGGTCTTGTCGAAAGCGGCGAGCTTGTAGCCCGCCGATATAGCTCGGGAGCCGAGCGTGATGTTCATTTTATGTTTTTGCGCATGATCTCTTCCGAAATCCGGTTTCCCTTTTTTCGGGATCATGCGCCCTAGAACAGCGATTTGGCCGCGGCCGTTGCGACGCTGACCAGCGGTCCGGGATAAGCGAAGTAAAGTATGTTGAAGATACCTGCCACCGCCAGCACAGTGCGCAATTCGATGCGCACGGGATCGAACCTGCCGGCCGGCTCGTCGAAGTACATCACCTTGATGATGGACAGATAATAGAACGCGCCCACGACGCTGGTCAGCACGCCGATCACGGCAAGCGTAAACAGGTTCGCCTTGATTGCCGCGACGAAGACGTACCACTTGGCGAAGAAGCCTGCCAGCGGCGGAACGCCGGCGAGCGAGAACAGCAGCATGGCGAAGAAGAAGGCGAGCAGCGGATTGGTGCGCGAAAGGCCGGCGAGATCCCTGATCTCCTCCACGGCCTGGCCGTTGCGCTTCATCGCAAGGATGATGGCGAAGGAGCCGAGCGTCATCGCGACATAGATGGCGATATAGATCAGCACGCCCTGCGCGCCCTCGACCGTGCCCGCGGCAAGGCCGACCAGGGCAAAGCCCATGTGGCCGATCGAGGAATAGGCCATCAGCCGCTTGATGTTGGTCTGGCCGATCGCGGCAAAGGCGCCGAGCGCCATCGAGGCGATCGAGACGAACACGAGGATTTGCTGCCATTGCGGCACGATGCCCGGGAACGCCGTCAAGGTCACGCGGGTGAACACCGCGAGGGCCGCCACCTTCGGCGCGGACGCAAAGAACGCTGTAACTGGCGTCGGTGCGCCCTCATAGACGTCAGGCGTCCACATGTGGAACGGCACCGCCGAAACCTTGAAGCAGAGGCCGGCGAGCAGGAACACGATGCCGAACACGATGCCGGCGCTGCCGGTCTTGGCGGCGGCCGCGATGCCGGCGAAGCCGACCGTGCCGGTAAAGCCGTAGATCAGCGAAGCACCATACAGCAGCATGCCCGAGGAGAGCGCGCCAAGCACGAAGTACTTGAGCCCCGCCTCGGTGGATTTGGCGTTGTCACGGTTGGAAGAGGCGACGACGTAGAGCGCAAGGCTCATCAACTCGAGCCCGAGATAGAGCATGATGAGATCGCCGGCCGAGATCAGCACCATCATGCCAAGCGTCGAGAGCACGACCAGGATCGGATACTCGAAGATGCGCCCGGAGGGATTGGACAGGAATTCCGCCGACAGAATCAGCGTCGCCGCCGAGCCGATCAGGGCAAGGACCTTCAGGAAGCGCGCGAAATCGTCGACGATGAAGCTGCCGGCGAAGGTCGTGAGCTTGCCGGCCGGCAGCATCAGCACCAGCACACCGGTGGCGAGCAGCAGCAGGATCGACAGCCAGGCGACGGTCCGCGTGGTGTCCTGCCCGCGATAGGCCCCGAGCATCAACAGCACCATGGCGCCGGTGGCGAGCACCAGCTCCGGCAGCACCGGCAGCAACTCATAACCTGCACTCTGGAAATTCATGGCGCGTATCCTTCGGCTGCCGCGGTCATTGCAGCAGCGCGGCTGCCTTCACGGCAGTCACTGCAGTGTTGTAGTTGTTGACGAGTTGCTGGACCGACGCCGCCGACATGTCGAGCACCGGCTTCGGATAGACGCCGAACAGGATGGTCAGCGCGACCAGCGGGAACAGGGTCAGGCCTTCGCGGAAGGTAAGGTCCTTGATGCTGGCAAGCGACGGCTTTGTCAGCGCCCCGAAGATGATCTTGCGATATAGCCACAACGCGTAACAGGCCGACAGGATGACACCGAGCGTTGCGAAGAACGCCGTCGGGATCGAGACCTTGAAGGTGCCGAGCAGCGTCATGAACTCGCCGACGAATCCGGAAGTGCCGGGCAGACCGACATTGGCCATGGTGAAGACCATGAACACGAAGGCGTAGAGCGGCATGCGGTTGACGAGGCCGCCATAGGTCGTGATCTCGCGGCTATGCATGCGGTCGTAGACGATGCCCACGCAAAGGAACAGCGCGCCCGACACGATGCCGTGCGAGATCATCTGGAACACGCCGCCGGCGACGCCCTGCATGGTGCCGGCGAAGATGCCCATGGTGACGAAGCCCATATGGGCAACCGACGAATATGCGATCAGCTTCTTCATATCCTCCTGCATCAGGGCGACCAGCGAGGTGTAGACAATGGCGATCACCGAGAGCGTGAAGATCAGTGGCGCGAAGTCGTGCGAGGCCAGCGGGAACATCGGCAAGGAGAAGCGCAGGAAGCCGTAGCCGCCCATCTTCAGGAGGATCGCGGCCAGGATCACCGAGCCCGCCGTCGGCGCCTCGACGTGCGCGTCGGGCAACCAGGTGTGCACCGGCCACATCGGCATCTTTACCGCAAACGAAGCGAAGAAGGCGAGCCACGCCCAGGTCTGCATGCCGCGCGGCACCGCGGTGCGCATCAAGGTCGGGATGTCGGTGGTTCCGGCATTCCAGTACAGCGCCATGATCGCGAGCAGCATCAGCACCGAGCCGAGCAGCGTGTAGAGGAAGAACTTGAAGGACGCATAGACCCGGCGCGGGCCGCCCCAGACGCCTATGATCAGGAACATCGGGATCAGGCCGCCTTCGAAGAACAGATAGAACAGCACGAGGTCCAGCGCCGAGAAGGTGCCGACCATCAGCGTTTCCAGCAGCAGGAACGCCATCATGTATTCGCGCACGCGGGCAGTGATCGCCGTCCAGCTCGCGATGATGCAGAACGGCATCAACGCGGTGGTGAGGATCACAAACGGCAGCGAGATACCGTCCACCCCCATGTGGTAGGTGATTCCGGTGGCAAGCCAGGACGCCTTCTCGACGAACTGGAAGTCGGCGCTGGAAGCGTCGAAGCGGCCGACCAGGATCAACGAGATCGCGAATGTGACGAGCGTGGTCCACAGCGCGATCCAGCGCGCATTGCGCGCGGCTGCCTCGTCCTCGCCGCGGATGGCATAGATCAGCAGCGCGCCGACGATCGGCAGGAAGGTGACGACGGAAAGGATTGGCCAGGTTGTCATTACTGGCCTCCCAAGCCGAACATGAACCAGGTGATCAGGCCGGCGACGCCAATCAGCATCGCGAAGGCGTAGTGGTAGAGATAGCCGGTCTGGATTTTCACGACATTGCGGGTGACGTCGAGCACGCGGGCGGAAACGCCGTCAGGCCCGAAGCCGTCGATGACGAAGCCGTCGCCCTTCTTCCAGAGCTGGTAGCCGATCCACTTCGCCGGACGGGTGAAGATGAGATCGTAGAGCTCGTCGAAGTACCATTTGTTGAGCAGGAACTGGTAGAGCAGCGGGTGCTGGCTGGCGAGTTCCACCGGCAGATACGGCCGGCGGACATAGAACAGCCACGACACCAGGAAGCCGCCCACCATCATCACCGTCGGCAGGAACGCGATCACCGGGTTGATATGATGCATCTCCTCGATGATATGCGGGTGCATCTTCAGCGACTCTCGAAAGAACTCGTCGACAGCGGCACCGGCAAAGAGTTCCTTGAAGGGATAGCCGGCCAGGATCGAGCCGGCGGCCAGAATGCCGATCGGCACCAACATCCAGATCGGGCTCTCATGCGCGGCCTCATAGTGCTCCTGGTCGTGCGGCTCGCCATGGAAGGTCTTGAAGATCAGGCGCCATGAGTAGAACGAGGTCAGGCCAGCCGCGATCACCGTCAGGATGAAGCCATAGTAGGCGAACGGATTGTGCGAGACGTAAGCGGACTCGATGATCGCATCCTTGGAGAAATAGCCGGCGGTCAGCGGGAAGCCCGTCAACGCCAGCGTGCCGATTACCATCACCGCATAGGTATAGGGGATGCGATCCTTCAGGCCGCCCATGTTGCGGATGTCCTGCTCGTGATGCATCGCATAGATCACCGAGCCGGAGCCGAGGAACAGCAGCGCCTTGAAGAAGGCGTGGGTGAACAGGTGGAACATGCCGACCGAATAGGCTCCTGCCCCCATCGCCACGAACATGTAGCCGAGCTGCGAACAGGTCGAATAGGCGACGATGCGCTTGATGTCGTTCTGCACGAGGCCGACGGTAGCGGCGAAGAAGGCGGTGGTGGCGCCGAAGAACATAACGACGGCTTGCGCGTTCGGCGCGAGCTCGAACAGCGGCGACAGCCGCGCCACCATGAACACTCCGGCGGTCACCATGGTCGCGGCGTGGATCAGCGCCGAGACCGGGGTCGGACCTTCCATGGCGTCCGGCAACCAGGTGTGCAGCAGGAACTGCGCCGACTTGCCCATCGCGCCCATGAACAGCAGCACGCAGGTCAGCGTCAGTGCGTCGGCCTGCCAGCCGAGGAAGTTGATGGTCTTGCCGGTAAGGCCCGGCGCTGCATGGAAGATCGTCTCGAAATCGGTCGAGCCGACCAGCATGAAAATGGCAAAGATGCCGAGCGCAAAGCCGAAATCACCGACGCGGTTGACGACGAAGGCCTTGATCGCCGCCGCGTTCGCCGACGGCTTCTGGTACCAGAAGCCGATGAGGAGATAACTGGCGAGACCCACACCCTCCCAGCCGAAGAACAGCTGCACGAGATTGTCGGCGGTCACCAGCATCAGCATGGCGAAGGTGAACAACGACAGGTAGGCGAAGAAGCGCGGCCGGTACGGATCCTCGTCCATGTAGCCGATGGAATAGAGGTGCACGAGCGAGGACACGGTGTTGACCACGACCAGCATGACCGCGGTCAGCGTGTCCACCCGCAGCGCCCAGGCGACCTGCAGATCGCCGGAATTGATCCACGGCAGTATCGCAATGCGCGCATCGTGCTTGAGGAAACCGACGTCAACCAGCGCGAACCAGGACAATGCTGCGGAGACGAACAGCAGGCCGGTCGTGATCAGCTCGGCCGCGCGCGAGCCCTGCGCCGGCGGTTCGGAGGCGTGGTGATCGTCATGGCCATGATCGTCATGGGCGACCGAGGCATGGGCATGGCCGTGATCGTCGTGATGCTCGACGGTGTCCCCGCTCGGGTTGCGCGCATGCGCGCCAAAGATCGCGATCAGCCCCGCGAGGATGGCGCCGAGCAGCGGCAGGAAGACAATAGCCTGATACATGCCCCGCCCTAACCCTTCATCAGATTGACGTCTTCAACCGCGATCGAGCCGCGGTTGCGGAAATACACGACCAGCACGGCAAGACCGATCGCGGCTTCCGCGGCGGCGACGGTCAGCACCAGCAGCGCAAACACCTGCCCGACGATGTCGCCGAGGAAGGTCGAGAACGCCACGAGGTTGACGTTGACGGCGAGCAGGATCAGTTCGATCGACATCAGGATGATGATGATGTTCTTGCGGTTGAGGAAGATGCCCAAAATCCCGAGCGTGAACAGGATCGCGGCGACCGAGAGATAATGTCCGAGCCCGATGGTCATTTCACCCACTCCGCCGCATCCGCGTCCTGCAGGCCCTGGCCGGAAGCGACCTTCCGCACGCTCATGGCAAGTTCGGGCGTGCGCGCGTTCTGCACGTTGATGTCCTGCCGCTTGATGTAAGCCTTATGACGCAGCGTCAGCACGATGGCGCCGATCATCGCTACCAGAAGCACGATGCCGGCCAGCTGGAAGTAATGGATGTACTTCGTGTAGAGCACGAGGCCGAGCGCCTCGGTGTTGCTGACATTGGTCGGGATCGCCGCCGTGATCGCCTTGGTCGTGCCGGGCTGGATCAGCCAGGTGCCGGCGATCAGGAGCAGTTCGAACATGAAGATGCCGCCGACCACGAGGCCGACCGGCAGGTATTCGATGAAGCCTTCGCGCAGCTGCGTAAAGTCGACGTCGAGCATCATGATCACGAACAGGAACAATACCGCGACGGCGCCGACATAGACCACGACCAGGATCATCGCCAGGAACTCGGCGCCCATCAGCACGAACAGGCCGGAGGCGTTGACGAAAGCGAGGATCAAAAACAGCACGGAGTGCACGGGATTGCGCGAGACAATCACCATGACCGCCGACGCCACGCAGACGCCGGCAAACAGATAGAAGAACAGCGCGGGAAGGATCATGCCCTCACCTCACCGGTACGGCGCGTCGAGCTCGATCGCTTTCGCGATCTCGCGTTCCCAGCGGTCGCCATTGGCGAGCAGCTTGGCCTTGTCATAGTAGAGTTCCTCGCGCGTCTCGGTCGCGAATTCGAAATTCGGTCCCTCGACGATGGCATCCACCGGACAGGCCTCCTGGCACAGCCCGCAATAGATGCATTTCACCATGTCGATGTCGTAGCGTACGGTGCGCCGCGTGCCGTCGTTGCGGCGCGGGCCGGCCTCGATCGTGATCGCCTGCGCCGGGCAGATCGCCTCGCAGAGCTTGCAGGCGATGCAGCGCTCCTCGCCGTTGGGATAGCGTCGCAGCGCATGTTCGCCACGGAAGCGCGGCGAGATCGCGCCCTTCTCGAAGGGATAGTTCAGCGTCGGCTTCGGCTTGAAGAAATAACGCATGGCGAGAACGAACGCCGATACGAATTCCGAGAGCAGAAGCGAGCGGGCTGTTGCGTTGATGTTGACACCCATGGCGACCTCACTTCGGCGCGATGCCGGCGAATTGCAGCACGCCGGCCACAATCACCACCATCGCCAGCGACAGCGGCAGGAACACCTTCCAGCCGAGCCGCATCAGTTGATCGTAGCGGTAGCGCGGCACGATCGCCTTCGCCATCGCGAACAGGAAGAACATGAAGAA
>DATEJC010000544.1:0-7637 GCA_035278345.1 Bradyrhizobium sp.
GTCAACGGCGTGAAAGCGGAGATTTCCGGCGACGACCTCATCGTCGAGGGCCGCGGCCATGTCCCGGGCGGCGGCACCGTCGCCACCCACATGGATCACCGTATCGCGATGTCGGCGCTGGTGATGGGCTGCGCCGCCGACAAGCCGGTGAAAGTCGACGACACCGCCTTCATCGCCACGAGCTTCCCGGACTTCATCCCGATGATGCGCTCGCTGGGCGCGGAGTTTTCGTAAGACCGCGCGCTCCCGCGCGCCTTAAGACGGCGCAAGCCCGAGGCTTGCCACCGCCTCGAGCCAGATCGGCGCTTCTTCCTTGTAGAGCTTCTGCGTTTCCTCGAAGGTCATCGCGGTGTCGTCGACGCCGAACGACTTCATGAGCTGCCGGATCTTTTCCGTCTTGCCGGCGGCGACGAGGAGCCTTGACAGCTTCTGGATGATTTCGGTGGGCGTTCCCATCGGCACGACGCAGCACTGGAAGCCGGTGAGGCGGAACAGCGGCGGCGTTACCCCGAGCTCCGTAAAAGAAGGGACATCGGGCAATGTCGACATGCGCCTGCGGGAGACGGCAACCGCAGTTCCTCGGCCGCTTTGCAACACAGATAGCGCCGCGCCGTAGCTGCCATGGGCGCCGTCGATGAACCCGCCGGCAAGATCGGTCCACATCGGCGCTTCACCGCGATAGTGGACCGCTTCCATCTTCAGGCCATACGCCTTGTTCATCTCGGCGACCGCCATGTGCGCGTAGGAGCCTGCGCCATAGGTGCCGATGTTCACCTTCTCGGCCTTCTTCGCATACGCGATGAATTCGGCGAAGGTTTTTGCGCCGGTCTTCTCGCCGACCACGAAGGGCAGGCTGCCGGCCGGCATGATCGAGACGATGACGAAATCCTTGTCAGAATCGTAAGGGATGTCTTTGATCAGCACGCGGTTCATGATCATCGTCGTCGTGATCGTGAACATCAGCGTGTAGCCGTCGGGTGCGGCGCGCTTGGCTTCGGCCGCCGCAACCGATCCCGAGGCGCCGGCCTTGTTTTCCACGGTGACGCTCTGGCCTGTCTCGGCGCGGATATATTCGCCATAGGTCCGCGAGAACAAATCGGTCTGCCCTCCGGCCGGATAGCCGGCGATGATCCGGATCGGCTTGCTCGGCCAGTCGGCCTGCGCATGGGCCGGAGATCCGATCAGCGGGATTGCAGAAGCGGCGGCGGCGCTGCCGATGAAATGACGTCGTGAAATGGCGCTCATCTTGTCCCCCGTCGGCGGTCGAAATTCGAACCGGCGTCCTGCAGATCGATGGATGGCGTTCACTTGAAGGCCCACCAGAATAGGACGGTCCGGGACCCCGTGCGAGGACATTTGGACGCATCCGGCCTTGACCATGACGGCCGCTCCGTCGCACATGGCTTCCCATGATCATCGCCATCGACGGACCCGCCGCCTCGGGCAAGGGCACGCTGGGCAAGCGGCTTGCCCATCATTACGGCTATCGCCATCTCGACACCGGCGTGATCTATCGCGCGGTGGCCTGGTCGCTGATGCAGGCCGGCGCCGATCCCGGCGACGAGCTCCTGGCGGTCGCCGCGGCGCTGGAGCTCGATCCCGAAAAATTCGGCAACCCGGTGTTGAAGACGCAAAAGGTCGGCGAGGCCGCTTCGGTGGTCTCAGCGATTCCTGGGGTGCGTCAGGTCCTGGTGAATTTTCAGCGCCAGTTCGCAGCCGACCCGCCGGGCGCGGTGCTCGATGGCCGCGACATCGGGACCGTGATCTGCCCGAATGCCGACGTGAAGATCTTTGTGGTGGCGGACCCGCATGTGCGGGCGCGGCGCAGAACGCTCGAAGCCCGCGCGCGGGGCGAAGAGGCCGATGAAGCAGCTGTGCTCGCGGATATTCTCAAACGCGATGAGCGCGATCGCAACAGGCCCGTCGCCCCGTTGAGGCCGGCTCCGGACGCACACACGCTGGATAATTCGAACCTCGACATCGAGGCGGGCGTTCGCGCAGCGATTGCGATTGTCGAGGCTGTCCGCGCGAAGAAATAATTCGCGCCGTAGAGCTCAATCCTTCGACCAGTAGCGATCGAACGGCAGCTCCTGCTCGGCCAGCATCATCGGCTGCTTGGCGGCTTTGGCGTTGGCAATGGCCTGTTCGGTGGCGGCCGCGGACGGCTTGCCGGTTACGCCGACGGCAATGGTAAAGACGAAAATGGCAGTCAGAGCGATCAGGCTCTTCACGGTGCAATCCCCCCCATTGGTAATGGCGCCACCGTGCGGGCACGTGCTTAAGGCCGGGTTCCAAAAAGGACATGGCCGAGGGGTTTTCGGAACTCGGTCAACAACCCCTTGAAGTACGGGTCCGGATTGCGCGGATTGCGAGCGTTAAGCACCCGTAAATGGGCCGTTTTCGCTTGCCGCAAAGGGGGCCGGGGGCTATATCACCGCGGTCCGGGCTGCCCCCGATGCGATCAGGGCCGTCCGAGCGGGCCGGTCAGGGATTTCGACACCCTGCCGTCATTGGAGGAAAGCCCGCTCCCCGTCTTGCACGCCGGCATCGTCAGCCGGCACGTCCAGGGCCCCGGAAACATCAGGTATCGAATGGGCAGCCAGGCTGCCGGCCCGCTGTTGCGCCTCCTGCAACCAGCGGTCGTCGGGATTTGCGGAACCCGTCACTGTCCATCCGATGCGCCCATCAACCCCTATGGCCGGCAAGTACCCCGCATCTGGAGAACAAATGGCTTCGAATACCGCTTCTTCCCTCACTCCCACCCGCGACGATTTCGCGGCGATGCTCGACGAATCCTTCGGCGGCGGAAACCTGCAGGAAAGCTCCGTCGTCAAGGGCAAGGTCGTCGCAATTGAAAAGGACATGGCCGTCATCGACGTCGGCCTGAAGACCGAAGGCCGCGTGGCGCTGCGCGAATTTTCCGGCCCCGGCCGCGAAAGCGATCTCAAGGTCGGTGACGAAGTCGAGGTGTTCCTCGACCGCATCGAGAATGCCCTCGGCGAAGCCGTGCTGTCGCGCGACAAGGCGCGCCGCGAAGAGAGCTGGGGCAAGCTGGAGAAGGCCTTCCAGAACAACGAGAAGGTCAACGGCATCATCTTCAACCAGGTCAAGGGCGGCTTCACCGTCGATCTCGACGGCGCCGTGGCCTTCCTGCCGCGCTCGCAGGTCGACATCCGTCCGATCCGCGACGTCGCGCCGCTGATGAACAACACGCAGCCGTTCCAGATCCTCAAGATGGATCGCCGCCGCGGCAACATCGTCGTCTCGCGCCGCACGGTCCTGGAAGAGACCCGCGCCGAGCAGCGCCAGGAGCTGGTGCAGAACCTCGAAGAGGGTCAGGTGATCGACGGCGTCGTCAAGAACATCACCGATTACGGTGCGTTCGTCGACCTCGGCGGCATCGATGGCCTCTTGCACGTCACCGATATCGCCTGGCGCCGCGTCAACCACCCGACCGAGGTGCTGACCATCGGCCAGACGGTGAAGGTCAAGATCATCAAGATCAACCACGAGACCCACCGCATCTCGCTCGGCATGAAGCAGCTGCTCGACGATCCGTGGCAGGGCATCGAGGCGAAGTATCCGCTGAACGCGCGCTTCACCGGCCGCGTCACCAACATCACGGACTACGGCGCGTTCGTCGAGCTGGAGCCGGGCATCGAAGGCCTGATCCACGTCTCGGAGATGTCGTGGACCAAGAAGAACATGCACCCCGGCAAGATCGTCTCGACCTCGCAGGAAGTCGAAGTGCAGGTGCTGGAAGTCGATTCCGTCAAGCGCCGCATCTCGCTCGGTCTCAAGCAGACCATGCGCAACCCCTGGGAAGTCTTCGTCGAGAAATTCCCGGTCGGTTCGACCGTCGAGGGCGAGGTCAAGAACAAGACCGAGTTCGGTCTGTTCCTCGGCCTCGAGGGCGACGTCGACGGCATGGTGCATCTGTCCGACCTTGACTGGAAGCAGCCGGGCGAGCAGGTCATCGACAACTACAAGAAGGGCGACATGGTCAAGGCCGTGGTGCTCGACGTCGATGTCGAGAAGGAGCGTATCTCGCTCGGCATCAAGCAGCTCGAGGGCGATCCCTTCGCCGAGCCGGGCGATGTGAAGAAGGGCGCGGTGGTGACTTGCGAAATCACCGACGTGAAGGAAGGCGGCATCGACGTGAAGATCGCCGGCACCGACTTCACCACCTTCATCAAGCGATCCGAGCTGGCGCGTGACCGCAACGACCAGCGCCCCGAGCGCTTCGCCGTCGGCGAGAAGGTCGATGCCCGCGTCATCCAGTTCGACAAGAAGGCCCGCAAGGTCCAGGTGTCGATCAAGGCGCTGGAAGTGGCCGAGGAGAAGGAAGCCATCGCGCAGTACGGCTCCTCCGATTCGGGCGCCACGCTGGGCGACATCTTGGGCACCGCGCTGAAGAACCGCGGCGAGAACAAGTAACCGGCGCGGGATCTCGCGTTGTCACAAATCGAAGGCCCCGGTTTCGACCGGGGCCTTTTCGTTTGTCGTCCCGGCAAAGGGGCGACAGGGCCTTGTTTTCTTCAAATTGCGCCGCAATTGATGTAATCAGATAAGCCGAGAATTACGCTATCGCAGGCAAAAGCGCTGCCACGTCGTTCAGGAGAATTTCGATGTCGCTGGATTCGGACATCATCGTCGATCGCCGCAGGATTCGCCGCAAGCTGACCTTCTGGCGCGTCGCTGCCGCCGTGGTCTTGATCGGCGCGCTCGTCACCGTCGGCCTGATCGTTACCCCGGGCGGCCGCGGCTCGCTGGCAACGACAAGCTCGATCGCGCGCGTGAAAATCGACGGGCTGATCCGCAGCGATTCCGATCGCGTCGAGGCGCTGGAGCGGCTGGAGAAGTCGCAAACCGCCGCCGTCATCGTGCACATCAATTCGCCGGGCGGAACCACCGCCGGATCCGAGCAGCTTTACGACTCGCTGACGCGGCTGAAGGCAAAGAAGCCGCTCGTCGTCGTCGTCGAGGGCCTCGCCGCGTCCGGCGGTTACATCACCGCCATTGCCGCCGACCACATCATCGCGCAGCAGAGCTCGCTGGTGGGCTCGATCGGCGTGCTGTTCCAGTTTCCGAATTTCACCGAGCTGATGAAGACCGTCGGCGTCAAGGTCGAGGAGATCAAATCTTCGCCGCTGAAGGCTGCGCCCAACGGCTTTGAGCCGACCAGTCCCGAAGCGCGCGCGGCGATCGATGCGCTGGTGAAGGATTCCTATGCCTGGTTCCGCGGTCTCGTGAAGGAACGCCGCGGCATGGACGACGCGCAGATCGAGAAGGTTGCCGATGGCCGCGTCTTCACCGGCCGCCAGGCGGTCGATCTGAAGCTGATCGATGCGCTCGGTGACGAAAAGGCCGCGGTCGCCTGGCTCGAGGCGAACAGGAACGTCAAGAAGGGCCTGCCGGTGCGCGACTACAAGCTGCAGCCGCGCTTCGGCGACCTCACTTTCCTGCGCACCGCGACCTCCATCACCCTCGATGCGATCGGCCTTTCCGGCATCGCCCGGCGGATCGAGCAGGCTGGCGTCACCCAGGCGGTCGACCGCCTGTCGATGGACGGCATGCTGGCGCTCTGGCAGCCCGCCACCTCCAATTGAGGGGCGGAATTCGCCTCCTGCCGCGCTGCACGCGCAATGCTTGTATTGTGACAGGGCCGCTCCGGGCCCTTTGTCACGCCTTTTCGCGCCACCCAAAATTGATTTAGCGTCTTGACAGTTCAAGGCATTTTCACGGAAATGGCTGCCGTAAACGGTCCCGGACGTATTCCTCGATGATCAAATCCGAACTGGTTCAGCGCATCGCCGAGCACAACCCGCACCTCTACCAGCGGGACGTCGAGAACATCGTCAACGCGATCCTCGATGAAATCGTGGCTGCGCTGGCGCGCGGCGACCGCGTCGAGCTACGCGGCTTCGGCGCCTTCTCGGTCAAGCATCGCCCGGCGCGCGCGGGGCGCAATCCGCGTACCGGCGCCCATGTGCCTGTCGACCAGAAGAGCGTGCCGTTCTTCAAGACCGGCAAGGAAATGCGCGAGCGGCTGAACCGCGACCCGATGTCGCCCGAGGCCGGCAGTTAAAGCGTTTATCCGCTGGTCCGCTAGAGCAGCAAGTCTTGCCGGGCCCGCGGAAAAAGGCGTAACTCCCGCCCCTGATTCAGACGGGAGATGCTCATGCGAAAATTCTTCAGCGCACTGGTCGTCATTCCCCTCGGGATTTTCTTCGTCATTTTCGCGGTCGCCAATCGCCATCTGGTGACGGTCTCGTTCGACCCCTTCAATTCGGCAACCCCGACGGTGGCGGTGACGCTGCCGCTGTTCGTGGTGATCATTGCGGTCGCGATGCTCGGCGTTGTCGCCGGCGGGATGGCGACCTGGTTCCGGCAGGGCCGCTTCCGCCGTGCCGCCCGCCAGCACGAGGCCGAGGCCCGCCGGATGCGGACCCAGCTGGCCGATCTGCGCAGCCAGCCGGCCGGCGAACAGCGCTATCCGGCGCTTCCGCAGGGCGGTATTTACGGGTCCGCCGGGCGAGACAAGCAGGGCGCGACGTTGTAGAACCCGCCCCGTCAGCCGGCCAAAATTTCAGCCTTTTTTGCGATCCGAAGGAACCATGTCCCTGCTCGTCAAGATTTGCGGCCTGTCCACGCGCGAGACCCTCGACGTCGCGCTGGAATCGGCTGCGGACATGGTCGGCTTCGTCTTCTTCCCGCCCTCGCCGCGCCACCTGTCGCTGGAGGCGGCGCGTGATCTCGGCCGGGCGGCGAAAGGCCGCGCCGCCAAGGTGGCGCTGACCGTCGATGCCGACGATGCGACCTTCGAGAACATCATCGAGACGCTTAAGCCCGATATCCTGCAGATCCACGGCAAGGAAACCATCGCGCGGGTGCGCGACATCAAGCAGAAATTCGCTCTGCCCGTGATGAAGGCGCTGCCGGTCGAGACCGCGGCTGACCTTGCGGCGCTTCCAGGCTATGCCGCGGTCGCCGACCGCATCCTGTTCGACGCCCGCGCACCGAGAGACGCTACCCGGCCGGGGGGGCTGGGCGCGACCTTCGACTGGCATGTGCTGGAAAATCTCGATCTGAAACTGCCCTTCATGGTTTCTGGCGGCCTGCATGCGGGCAACGTTGCCGAAGCCATTCGCGTCACGCGATGTGGCGGGGTTGACGTTTCCTCGGGCGTCGAGCGCACGCCCGGCGTCAAGGACCCCGACATGATCCGCGACTTCATCCGCGCTGCGCGCGCCACCCAGCTTTCCTCACCTCTCCCGGTTTACGGGGAGAGGTCGGATCGCGTCAGCGATCCGGGTGAGGGGGAGTCTCCACTCACTCAGCTATCAACGAATTTGCGGCGCTAGCCCCTCACCCCAACCCTCTCCCCGCATCCGCCTCGCCAAGGCTTCGGCGGACAAGAGAGCGGGGAGGAAGTAGAACGGTAGAACAAGAATTGACGGTTCGATGAATCAAAGACTTCCAAATTCCTTCCGCAGCGGTCCCGACGAGCGCGGACATTTTGGCAATTTCGGCGGCCGCTTCGTTGCGGAAACGCTGATGCCGCTGATCCTCGACCTGGAAAAGGCCTATGCCGTGGCCAAGGCCGATCCGGCGTTCCACGCCGAGATGAAGGGCTA
>DATEJC010000545.1:0-14551 GCA_035278345.1 Bradyrhizobium sp.
CGGTATATCCAGGCGAACGCAGGAATCTTCATCAGCTTGTCCCGGGTGAGGGCGAACAACCGCTCGATGAGCACGAGCTTCAGCAACTCCCCGACCACGAATGTCGCAGCCGCGGCGAGAAATTGACCGGTTGCGGCGAGATAGGCTGCGACGGGTTTGACAGGTTCGAGAACGATGACCGGGACCGAGAACAGCGCCAGTGACGGATAGGGCGGCAGGGATCGAATCCAGCCCCGAATCCTTTTCAGCTGGACATGATGGGCCAGCCATCGCGAAATGGGTCTGGTCACGCTGGCAAACAGGGCGTCGACCAGGAAATACGCGAAAGCCAGCACATAGGAGACGATTTTCAGGGCCTGGCGCACGCTGACCTCCCCAAGGATTCGTCCTTCCCATCATAAGGACGAACCCCCGGAATAGTTCCGGCGTGGAACAAGTTGATGTCGGCGTGGCGCCCGCCTTATTGCTCCGCCTGCAGCCATTCCGCCGCCCCACGCCACAGCGTGTCGCGGTACTCGGGGCGGAAGAAACCCATGTGGCCGATCTTCTTCGCGCCGATGTCGTTTGGCGAGATGCTGACGATGTCGGGCTTGGTCGCGGTGAAGCCGGAGCAGAGCAGTTCGACCGAGGTGCGCGTCGCCCAGGGATCGTCCGTGAAGCAGAGCGCGCGCAGCGGCCCCGTGTAGTTGTGAAAGTTTTCGCGGGTATGAAGCGTGGAGTCGCCGAACAGATAGCGTTCGTTCATCACCCAGCCCACCCATTGCAGGAAGGCGTCCTTCGGCAGGTCCATGCCAAGGCCCGCCCAGCCCGGCATGTAGCCGAACATTTTTGTCAGAGGCACGCCGACAAAGTTCAGCAGCGCATAGATGCGGTAGCGCTCGGGCGAGGCCATCAGTTTCCAGTAGCCGGCTTGCGCGGCAATCAAGAGCGCGCGCGAGACCTCCTTGTTGTTCGGCAACAGCCCCAGCACCTGCCCGCCGAAGGAATGGCCGACATAGGTGAGAGGCATGTTGCCGTAGCGCTCGCGCATCCACTGCACGGCGGACGCGATATCCTTGGCGGCCCAGTCCGCCAACGAGGCCTGGAAGCCGACCAGCGAGCGCGGCTGGTTGTAGCCTGTCACCGTCTTCTGTCTACTATCGCCGGTGCCGCGGTAGTCATAGGTGAGCACCGCGCAGCCGCGGCGGGCGAGGTAGCCGGCAAAGCCGCGATAGAGCTTTCGCGGCACGGCTGTGCCCGAATTGATCAACACGGCATGGCTGCGCTTGCCGGTGCGGGGCAGGAAGAGCGTCGCGCCCAGCGGGTAGCGGTCGGCCGCCGGCACGATGATGTCGTCGGCAAAGACATCGTCCAACCCTGCCTCGGCCACGCTACTTCCCCCGCAACGCCACGCCACCCCAGCAAATGCGAATTCAGCTTTTGCCGCAAGGGCTTGACCTTACAACGGGAAATCCTTGTGGCGGAGTTTTATTGGCCTGTGTATAACCCGGCCCTCGCAACCGCGGATAAGTAGCGGTTTTTGCTCAGGAGTTGACGATCATGGCCGAGCGGTGGACGCCGGAAAGCTGGCGCAGCAAACCGGTGCTGCAGATGCCCCAATACCCCGATGCCGGGGCATTGGCGGACGTCGAGGGGCAGCTTGCCACTTTTCCGCCGCTGGTGTTCGCGGGCGAGGCCCGCAACCTGAAGAAGGCGCTTGGGCGCGTCGCCAAGGGCGAGGCCTTTCTGCTTCAGGGTGGCGACTGCGCCGAGAGCTTTGCCGAGCACGGCGCCAACAACATCCGCGACTTCTTCCGCGTCTTCCTGCAGATGGCGGTCGTGCTCACCTATGCCGGCGCGCTGCCGGTGGTGAAGGTCGGCCGCATTGCCGGACAGTTTGCCAAGCCGCGTTCGTCGCCGACCGAGAAGTTGGAAGGCAAGGAGCTGCCGAGCTACCGCGGCGACATCATCAACGACATCGCGTTCACGGAAGCGGCGCGTACGCCCGATCCGCAACGCCAGCTGATGGCCTACCGCCAATCGGCGGCGACGCTGAACCTGCTGCGCGCGTTTGCGACCGGCGGCTACGCCAATCTCGCCAGCGTGCATCAGTGGATGCTCGGCTTCCTCAAGGACTCGCCGCAGTCCCGCCGCTACAAGGAATTGGCCGACCGCATCTCCGAAGCGCTGAACTTCATGCGCGCCTGCGGCCTCGATCTCGAAGCCCATCCCGAGCTGCGCGCCACCGACTTCTACACCAGCCACGAGGCGCTGCTGCTCGGCTACGAGCAGGCGCTGACCCGTGTCGACTCCACGACCGGCGACTGGTACGCGACCTCCGGCCACATGATCTGGATCGGCGACCGTACCCGCCAGCTCGATCACGCCCATGTCGAATATTTCCGCGGCATCAAGAATCCGATCGGCCTGAAGTGCGGCCCGTCGCTGAAGCCGGATGAGCTCATCAAGCTGGTCGATATCCTCAACCCCGACAACGAGCCAGGCCGCCTGACGCTGATCACGCGCTTCGGCAACGAGAAGGCCGGCGAGCATCTGCCCGGCATGGTCCGCGCGATCCAGCGCGAAGGCCGTGTCGTGGTGTGGTCATGCGATCCCATGCACGGCAACACCATCACGTCGAACACCGGCTACAAGACGCGGCCGTTCGATCGCATCCTCTCGGAGGTGAAGACCTTCTTCAGCGTGCATGCGGCCGAAGGCACCCATGCCGGCGGCATTCACCTCGAAATGACCGGGCAGGACGTCACCGAATGTCTCGGCGGCGCACGCGCCATCACGCATGAGGATTTGAGCGATCGTTACCACACGGTTTGCGACCCCCGCCTCAATGCCGAGCAGTCCATCGACATGGCCTTCCTGATCGCCGAGCTCCTCAAGCAGGAACGCGCCGGCAAGGCAGCGCCGATGCCGGCCGCGGCGGGACTGTAATTTGCTGCGACTGTGGCGGGCCACCATCAACACGCGTAACGGGCTCGCCTTCGCGATCCGCTCGGAGCAGGCTGTCCGCGAGGAGCTGATTGCGCTCGTACTCTCGGTGCCGCTGGCCTGGCTGGTCGGCGCCACCGTCATGCGGCGGGTGGAACTGGTCGCGGCCGTCGCGCTTGTCCTTGTCGTCGAGCTGCTCAACACGGCGATCGAAAAGCTCGCCGACCGGCTGACGATGGATCACGACCCCAAGATCGGCCAGGTCAAGGACATGGGCTCGGCGGCGGTCGGCGTCGCGCTGCTCATGGCCTTTGTCTTCTGGCTGTTCGCCATCGTCGAACGCTTGGGCGCGATCTGAGCTTTCGCGCATCTTGACCGGCCGGACCGGTCACCTATTCTTTCGCCCTGCTTGCGAGCCAACAAAGAGCGGGAGCCTCCAATGGAAACCTTGCCGCGTTCCGGTCTGCCTCGGGCCGAAATGATGAAACGTGTCGCGCTGTTCAGAGATCTCAGGGGGTCCGACGGCGGACTGCCCGACAGCAAGATGAAGGGCTGCATTCGCAAGCTCTACAACGTCATCGGCTTTCAACCTCCGCAGGGTGAGGGTGGTGCGGTGACCTCGCCGGTCGGCGACGACGCCTCGCGCCTTGCCGCGATCAAGATTTCCGAGGGCTTCAATCTCGGTTATTGCCGCGCCAAGCCCGGCAACGGGCCGATGATGCACAACCACGACACCAACGAGACTTTCATTCCGATGACGGGCACCTGGCGATGCAGCTGGGAAAATGAGAAGGGCGAAGTCGAATATGTCGATGTTGGTCCGCTCGATGTCGTTTCGTTTCCTCCGGGCGTGGCGCGTCGATTCGAGAACGTCACCGCCGGCGATCCGGACGAAGAGTCGATCCTGATGTTCGTGATCGGCGGGAATGGCCCGAAAGCGGAGTTCACGGATCAGGCCATGCGCGAACTGGAAGCCGCAGGCGCGTGGAAGCCGACACCCTGACGGCAGATACTGCTCGCCAGTCCCTGCAAGACCGGACCTCCGCCATGCGTCCGAAGGCGGGAAGGGACGATTGCAGTTTGCTCTTGTGCAGGGCAACATCGCGTCATGAACAAGACCACTGAATTCAGGATCACGCTGGCGCAGCTCAACCCGACCGTGGGCGACGTCGCCGGCAATGCCGCGAAAGCCCGCGCCGCGCGCGAGAAGGCGCAGGCTGACGGCGCCGATCTGTTGTTGCTGCCGGAATTGTTCATCACCGGCTATCCGCCGGAAGATCTCGTGCTGAAACCCGCGTTTCAGGCCGCCTGCCGCGAGGCGGTGGAAGCGCTGGCGCGCGAGACCGCTGATGGCGGCCCCGCCGTGCTGATCGGCACGCCCTGGGTCGAGGACGACAAGCTCTATAACGCCTGCGCGCTGCTCGATGGCGGGCGCATTGCGGCGCTCCGCTACAAGGCCAATATGCCGAATTACGGCGTGTTCGACGAGAAGCGGCTGTTCGCGCGTGGCCCTGCCGCGGGCCCGGTGACGGTGAAAGGCGTGCGCGTCGGCGTGCCCATCTGCGAGGACATCTGGCTCGAGGAGTCCGAAGAGTACGAGAACGTCGTCGAGTGCCTCGCCGAGACCGGCGCAGAAATCCTGGTCGTGCCGAACGGTTCGCCCTACGCGCGCGACAAGAACGATATCCGCCTCTCTGTCGCGGTTGCCCGGGTTACCGAAAGCGGGCTGCCGCTGGTCTATCTCAACCAGGTCGGCGGCCAGGATGAACTGGTGTTCGACGGCGCGTCCTTCGCGCTCAATGCCGATCTCTCCGTTGCCGCCCAACAGCCGGCCTTCCAGGAGGACATCGTTACGCTTGCCTGGCGCAAGGATGCCAGCGGCTGGCGCTGCACGGGGAAGGTCGCGCCGCTGCTCGAAGGCGACAAGGGCGACTACGCCGCCTGCGTGCTCGGCCTGCGCGACTACGTCCGCAAGAACGGATTCCCCGGCGTGCTGCTCGGCGTCTCCGGCGGCATCGACTCGGCGCTGTGCGCGGCGATCGCGGTGGATGCGCTGGGCGCCGACAAGGTGCGCGGCGTCATGCTGCCGTTCAAATACACCGCGCAAGTTTCGCTCGACGATGCGGAAAAACTTACCAAGGCGCTCGGCATCCGTTACGAGGTGCTGCCGATCGCGGATGCCGTGAACGGCTTTGAAAAAATCCTCTCCGTGCCGTTCGCGGGTCTTGCGCGCGACATCACCGAAGAGAATTTGCAGGCGCGCACCCGCGGCACGCTGTTGATGGCGATCTCCAACAAGACCGGGGCGATGGTCGTGACGACCGGAAACAAGTCGGAAATGTCGGTCGGCTACGCCACGCTCTACGGCGACATGAACGGCGGCTTCAACCCGATCAAGGACATCTACAAGACGGAAGTCTTCCGCCTGTCGTCCTTGCGCAATTCATGGAGACCGGATTTCGCGTTGGGCCCGCCCGGCGAGGTCATCCCGGTCAACATCATCACGCGTCCGCCGACCGCGGAATTGCGCGAGAACCAGACCGACCAGGATTCGCTGCCGCCCTACGACGTGCTGGACGCGATCCTCGAGCGCCTCGTCGAGCGCGAGCAACCGCTCGCCGAGATTGTCGCGGCCGGTTTCGACCGGGACGTGGTGGCGCGCGTCGATCGCCTGCTCAACATCGCCGAATACAAGCGCCGGCAGGCCGCGCCCGGCGTCAAGGTGACCGAGAAGAATTTCGGCCGCGACCGCCGCTATCCCATCACCAACCGTTTCCGCGACAACGGCAAGCCGCTGCCGAAGCCCGACGACACCCTGGTGTCACGGGCGGGACGCGTTTCCGCTGAGGCCTTTGACGGTTAGGGAATCTGCTTTATCCGCGAGCGCGCGATCACCTCTCCCAAAAGGAGAGGTGGGTACCTCTGTCGCCGCTAGCCAGGTCCCAGCTAGCGCGTCGTCGCATTGTTGTTCGGAAGGAAGGTCGGGCCGACCGAGCGGATCGGCTTGTCCTTGCCGTCCGCCTGCTTCGGCGCCTCCGCGGGAGCTGCAGGCGTGCTCGTCGTCGTCGCCGGAGCGCCTTTCTTGCCCGCAGGCTGCGTGCCCTTGGGCTGCTGCGCCTGCATCTTCTGCTGCTGCATTTTCTTGGCGCTCTCTTCGGTGACGATGATGTCGCCCTGTTGCTCGAGCTGGGCCTTGTCGTCGACCGCCTTCAGCGCGTCGGACCAGGTTTGCCCCGCCGCCTTGCAGGAACAGGCCGGATCGAACGAGGCGCGGAATTTGAAGGCCGTCGGCAGCGCCGTGTAGGGCTGGCCTGATGTCGATACCGCCTGGTTCATGTCCCCGCCGGGATTGGGATAGGCGTAGAGGTTGGCTTCCGTCGCCGGGCACAGCGCCTTGCACGTTCTTTCGTCATCGGGGAAGCGCGCCTGCACCGTCGCGAACGAGACCGGGAAATACGCGCCGTCACAGGTGCGCACGCATACCGTGCGATAGGTGCCCGACATCGAGCCGAGATCGGCGCCCGGCACCGGCGTTGCGTTGTTGTTGCCGAAAATGCCGCCGAGGAATCCGCCGCCCTGGCTCTGTTCGCGCGCGGCGGCCGCGTATTGCGGGCCGCAATTGTTCTGCGCCAGCGCCGTGATGACGGAGCGGCGCTGGTTCTCGCGGTCGGCGCCGCCGAGCCCGCCGCTGCGCAGGCGCTCGAGGCTGGTGGTGATCTGGTCGAGATTGCTGCGCATCTGCTGGATCTGGTTGTTGACCGGACTGCACTGCGCCGAGTTCTGGTTGAACAGCGAGAAGAAGCCGGAGGACTCGCAGCCCATCCGCTTGGCCTGCTGGGTGACGCGGTCGAGCTCGGCCTGCTGGCGCGCCTGCGCCTCCTGATATTTGCGGATCTGCTCGTCCTTGGCCGGATCGCCCGTGCCCGAGCCGCGGTCGATGGTGGCGAGCTGCATCTCGAGACGCTGGCACATCGGATTGCCCATCGCGCCCGGCGGCTGGCCGGCCTGCGGCGGCGGGGCGCCCGGCGGCATCTGGGCGAAGCTGTCGTTCGCTTGCGCGAAACCGTCGCTTGCGAAGGTGAATGGCGCTGCGAGCAGAGCGCAGGCGAGGAACCACCGGGAGAGGGGATTGGTCAGCGTTTGCAGCATATCCGGCCGTTGAACGATTTCGCGGGCGGCCATCCGGCCGCAGCACGCGGCCGACGCAACCTGAGGCGCGGCCAAGGGTGCCTTCCTAGCCGCTTCCGTGGGCAGCGTCACGTCGTTTTGGCGGCGCTGATATGGCGTTGCCCGGCGGATTACCGCCGAAACCGGCTACTTTCAGCGCTCGCAGGTGATGGCGACATATTCGGCGCAGCCGGAAATGCTGCAGCGGTCGGTCACATTCCTGGGAACCGAGCCCGTGATTTCGTCGGGATCGACGCGGCGATAGGATACGGCCTGCGCGAAATCCCGCTGCTGGCAATAGGCGCGCGCGGCGTGCGCGCCGCATTTCTCGCCCCTCGCCAGGCACTGGTCGACGCCATAGCCGTCGGCCTGGTTGGCGACGATGAACACGCGGGTGTCGGCAAACGCCGCGGAGGCGGCAAGCAGGGATGCGCCGACCAGAAACGCCTTGGGGGATCGCATGCAGCACCGATCGAGCGAGGGAAACCAGGCACTCGATAATCCCCAATGGTTAAAAATGATTAACCATAAGCCACCCAGCGCGGGCCGCGTTTGGCGGCCAAAAGCGGCCAAAAGGGGGCATTTGCCCTTGACGCGACGGCCGCGGCGGCCCAAAGGTAGCCGCCATGAACGGCCACCTCGATATCTGCGCCATTTGCCGCGAGATTATTAGCTAGCGATTCGCTGGCTGAGGCCGTCTTTTCTCTCATCGAGATTGTTGGACGCCCGGCCGCCACCGGACGGATTCCCATGCAATTGCGCTTCTACGACACGCTCTCCCGGGAAAAGCGGCCCTTCGTACCGCTCGATGCCAATAACGTCCGCATGTATGCCTGCGGACCGACGGTCTATGACTTCGCCCATATCGGCAACGGCCGCGCCGCGATCGTGTTCGATCTCCTGTTCCGCGTGCTGCGCCACCACTATGGCGCGGAACACGTGACCTATGTCCGCAACATCACCGACGTCGACGACAAGATCAACGCACGCGCCGCACGCGACTATCCCGGCCTGCCGCTGAACGAGGCGATCCGCAAGGTCACGGAAGAGACCTACCAGCAGTACCAGGACGACGTCACTGCGCTCGGCTGCTTGGCCCCGACCGTACAGCCGCGCGCCACCGAGCACATCGGCGAGATGCGCACGATTATCGAAAAGCTCGTCGCCGGCGGCTTTGCCTATGTCGTCGAGGACCACGTGCTGTTCTCGCCGCAGGCGATGAATGCGGTGAGCGATCTGCCGCGCTATGGCGCGCTGGCAAAGCGCTCGCTCGACGAGATGATCGCCGGCGCCCGCGTCGACGTCGCCCCCTACAAGCGCGACGCCACCGACTTCGTGCTGTGGAAGCCGTCAAAGCCGGGCGAGCCGTCCTGGCCGTCGCCGGCAGGCATCGCTGTCGAGGGGCGTCCCGGCTGGCACATCGAATGCTCCGCGATGGCGTGGAAGCATCTCGGCGAACGCTTCGACATCCATGGCGGCGGCATTGATCTCGTGTTTCCGCACCATGAAAACGAGCTGGCGCAGACCTGCTGCGCCTTCCACGCCGACCGCATGGCGAATTTCTGGATGCACAACGGCTTCCTGCAGGTCGAGAGTGAGAAGATGTCGAAGTCGCTCGGCAATTTCTTCACCATCCGCGATCTGCTGGCGGACTGGCCCGGCGAGGTGCTGCGCCTGTCCATGCTGAAGACGCATTACCGCTCGCCGCTCGACTGGACGCTGAAGAGCGCGGAGGAAAGCGCCAGGACGCTGGACGACTGGTACGCCGCCGCGGCCGACGCCACCGGCGGTACGCCTGCGCCATCCGCGATCGAGGCGCTTGCCGACGACCTCAACACGGCGCAGATGCTGGCGGCGCTGCATGCGCTTCGCCATGAGGCCGGCGCGAGCGAAAAGGCGCGCGCCGATTTCGCTGCGACGCTGCGCATGCTCGGTTTCCTGTCGCAGAGCGCCGCGGAATGGAAGGGCCGCAAGCAGCAGGCGAGCGGCATCGATCCCGCGCGGGTCGAAAGCCTGATCTCCGACCGCGCCGCCGCCCGCGCGCGCAAGGATTTCAAGGAGTCCGATCGCATCCGCGACGAGCTTGCCGCCATGGGCGTCGTGCTCAAGGACGGCAAGGATGCGGACGGCAAGCCGGTGACGACATGGGAGATGGCCTGATGACCAAACCCGACACGCCGTTTCCAAAGCATTGGCGCTACTACATCTTCATCAAATGGGCTGTCATCGTGGCCGCCGTCCTGCTTGTCCTGAAACTGTTCGGAGTGTTCTAGAGCGATGGGTCAGTCGCTGCCGAAACCTGCGCTGAGGCCTTACCTGGCATCGGATACGCCGATGCTGGCGCAAATCTTCGTGGCCGCGATCCAGGAGCTGACCGGCGACGATTACAGCGAGGCGCAGCAGGAGGCCTGGGCGGCCGCCGCCGAGGATGAGGATGCGTTCGGCAAGAAGCTCGCGGGCGAACTGACGCTGATCGCGACCATGCAGAACTCCCCCGTCGGTTTTGCCTCGCTCAAGGGCGCGGATTATATCGACATGATCTATGTCCATCCGTCCGTAGCCGGGCAGGGCGTCGGCGCCATGCTGATCGATGCGCTGGAAAAACTCGCGGGCGCCCGCGGCGCCAAATCGCTGTCGGTCGACGCCAGCGACACCGCGCTCGAATTCTTCAGGAAGCGCGGCTACGTCGCCAAGCAACGCAATTCCGTTCCCCGTCATGGCGAATGGCTCGCCAACACCACGATGCAGAAGCAGCTCACCCCTGCATCAGGAGCTTCACAATGAGCCGCGAACGCCTCTATCTCTTCGACACGACGCTCCGCGACGGCGCGCAGACCAACGGCGTCGACTTCACGCTGCATGACAAGCAGATCATCGCCCAGATGCTGGACGAACTCGGTATCGACTATGTCGAGGGCGGCTATCCCGGCGCCAACCCGACCGACACCGAATTCTTCGCGGCCAGGCCAAAGCTGAATCACGCGCGCTTCACCGCCTTCGGCATGACACGACGTCCGGGCCGCTCTGCGTCGAACGATCCCGGCCTCGCCGCGCTGATCGAGGCGAAGGCGGATGCGATCTGCTTCGTCGCAAAATCCTCCGCCTATCAGGTCCGCGTCGCGCTGGAGACCACCAACGAGGAGAACCTCGCCTCGATCAGGGACAGCGTCACCGCGGCAAAGGCTGCCGGCCGCGAGGTGATGGTCGATTGCGAGCATTTCTTCGACGGCTACAAGGAGAACGCCGATTTCGCACTCGCCTGCGCCAAGGCTGCGTATGACTCGGGCGCGCGCTGGGTGGTGCTGTGCGACACCAATGGCGGCACCATGCCCCATGAAGTCGAGAGCATCGTCACCGCGGTGACGAAGCATATCCCCGGCAGCCATGTCGGCATCCACGCCCATAACGACACCGAGCAGGCGGTGGCGAATTCGCTTGCCGCGGTGCGCGCCGGCGCGCGGCAGATACAGGGCACGCTCAATGGCCTCGGCGAGCGCTGCGGCAACGCCAATCTCTGCTCGCTGATCCCGACGCTGCGGCTGAAGCAGGAATTTGCCGATCGCTTCGAGATCGCTGTGACGCCGGCGCAGATGGGCGGCCTGATGAAGGTGTCGCGTACGCTCGACGACATGCTCAACCGCGCGCCGAACCGCCATGCGCCTTACGTCGGCGAGAGCGCCTTCGTCACCAAGACCGGCATTCACGCGTCAGCCGTGCTGAAGGACCCGCAGACCTACGAGCACGTGACGCCGGAATCCGTCGGCAATCACCGCAAGGTGCTTGTCTCCGACCAGGCCGGCCGCTCCAACGTCATCGCCGAGCTGGAGCGCGCCGGCATTCCCTTCGAGAAGAACGATCCGAAACTGACGCGCCTCGTCGAGGAAATGAAGGAGAAGGAGGCGGCCGGCTACGCCTACGAGTCCGCCGACGCCTCGTTCGAACTGCTGGCGCGGCGCGTGCTCGGCCGGGTGCCGGAATATTTCCGGGTCGAGCAGTTCGACGTCAATGTCGAGCAGCGCTACAACGCCAACGGCCAGCGCGTCACGGTGGCGATGGCGGTCGTGAAGGTCGACGTCGCGGGCGAGCGGCTGATCTCGGCGGCCGAAGGCAACGGCCCCGTCAACGCGCTCGACGTCGCGCTGCGCAAGGACCTCGGCAAGTACCAGAAATACATCGAAGGCCTGAAGCTGATCGACTACCGCGTGCGTATCCTCAATGGCGGCACCGAAGCGGTCACGCGCGTGCTGATCGAGAGTGAGGACGAAAACGGCGACAGCTGGACCACCGTCGGCGTCTCCCCCAACATCATCGACGCCTCGTTCCAGGCGCTGATGGATTCGGTGGTCTACAAGCTGGTGAAGTCCGGCGCGCCGGCGTAACTCTCCGGCGTCATTCCGGGGCTCGCGAAGCGAGAACCCGGAATCTCGAGATTCCGGGTTCGATGCTGCGCATCGCCCCGGAATGACGGTGTTCAATCACGACGCCTTCCTGTGCGGCGGCGTCACGCCGTCGAGCCAGTCCTGCTCCTTGGCCAACGCCAGCCAGCCTTCTTCCAAAAGCTTGAAGCGCTTGTAGGCGGGCTCATTCGTGGCGCGCTCGGCAAGCTCAGCGCAGTTCTCTGCATTGTTCAGGAATTGCTGGGAATTCTTCATGGCAAATGCTCCTGTTCCATCAGGAGGTAGGGAGGCAAATCGGGCCATTCCACGGAGCTTCGGAGGCGATTTGGCCATGGTCATGAACATATGTTCATCGCGCGCCCGCTGTTCCATACTGCGATAGACAACAGCGGAATCCATTCCCATGATCGACCACATTTCCGTCGCCGTTCGCGATCTCGAGCGCGCTGCGCGCTTCTACGAAGCGGTATTGGCGCCGCTCGGCCTTGTCCGTCTCGTGACGCGGCCCGCGACGATCGGCTTCGGCAAGACCTATCCGGAGTTCTGGATCAATCTGCGCGCCAACATGAGTGCGATAGACGAAGGCAGCGGCGTGCACATCGCGCTGCGCGCCAGATCGACCGGAGATGTCGACGCCTTCCACGGCGCAGCCCTCGCCGCCGGCGGGTGCTGCGATGGCCCGCCCGGCATCCGCCCGCACGACCGCGTCAAATATTACGCCGCCTTCGTGGTGGATCCCGACGGCAACCGCATCGAAGCCGTGACGTTTCCGCAGGGCTAGGTCCATCATACGTCGACACGCCCGCCCCCTCATCCTGAGGAGCGCGCCTGAGCGCGCGTCTCGAAGGATGGGCCGCGGGCGATAGCGGGGCCTCATGGTTCGAGACGTCCTTCGGGCTCCTCGCCATGAGGTGAAACAGCGTTGTGTTGCAAATTCGGCACGACGGGCAAATCAGCGACAAAGCTGTCAAGCCCCGAAATCGAAAATAATTCGCTTTACCGGAATTCTGATTTGCGGTATCAATGCTGCCAGCCCGTGCCGCCATGAGGGACGCTTCGCGGTCGTCACGAAACGGGGCGCGGGTTGCGATGGACGCTGCGGCGTCAGGCGGACTTCTGTTCGCCGGACGAAAACGCCGCAGCGTACGGCGAAGTCGTGTGGTCCTGGCGCCGCGACCGTGGCGTCAAGTCGGCGGATGATATCCCGCCGGCGACGGTGGCAAGAAACGCCGCTCACCGGGGAGAGCACGAAGTAAGCCGTAAAGCCATTGCGCGGGGAAAGCCGGGATGTCTCGGCTGTACCTGTCAAATCCGTGTGCGTTTTTTCACTACCCATTGCACACGGTGCTGCGGGCGCAGTCGGCGCCCGGCTTTCCCTGCGCCCTCTTCTCGGAAGAGGGACAACGAGATTGCAGAACTCAGGCGAAACCGCGCCGTGAGAATGAGAGCGCATGTCTCTCCACCGTCATTGCGAGGAGCGAAGCGACGAAGCAATCCAGCTTGCCGCACGCAAGAAAGCTCGATTGCTTCGCTTCGCTCGCAATGACGGCTCTAGTTGTCATCGGACGCGTGTCCGCGCGTCCCGTTGGCTCGCAATGACGGTAGTGGTGCCCGGACTTACATCTTCCTTGCCAGCTCCGGCGCCATCGCCTTGGCTTGCTCGGAAGTGCGCGCCGCAGCCGCCCGAAGGCGAGGCAAAATGTCTTCGACGCGCTCGGCCTTGATCACATCGATTTCGAGATTGGGCCGGATGAACTGGGCCGCGCGCATGTGCGCCAGCAGCGCCATCAGCGGCTCCCAGAAGCCGTCGATGTTGGCGAGCAGGATCGGCTTGGCGTGGCGGCCGAGCTGTTGCCAGGTCAGCATCTCCACCAGCTCCTCCAGCGTGCCGACGCCGCCGGGCAGGGCGACGAAGGCATCCGAGCGCTCGAACATCAGGCGCTTGCGCTCGTGCATGTCGGGCGTGACGATCATTTCCTGCACCTTCGTCAGCGCGTTTTCGCGCGCGCGCAGGAAGTCCGGGATGATGCCGGTGACGGCGCCGCCATGTTCGAGCGCGGATTTGGCGATCGCGCCCATCAGGCCGACGGAGCCGCCGCCATAGACCAGGCGAATGTTGTTTTCTGCTAGGATTTTGCCGAGGGCTTGTGCGGTCTCGACGAAGCGGTGATTTACGCCCGGGCCGGAGCCGCAATAGACGCAAACGGTCTTGATTTGGTTCATATCAGCCATGTGGCACTGCAGCGTTATTATATCAAGGCTACCGGATTCGCCGACATAAGAGAATTTCCCAGCAAATCCCCGGAATCGCGAAAGAATTACCAGCAAAGAGGCTGTACCCGACAAGCAAAGCCTCTATATGACAGCAGCATGCAGCCAGATGAACGAGACCCGTGGATCGGGCAGGGCGCTGATTGATGGCCCACCCGCATTCGCAAGCCCACGCGGCAGCGACCGAACCCGGCGCCGCAAACTCGCCCGAGAAAGCGACCCTGATCGGGACGCTGGTGCATTTGTGGCCCTACATCTGGCCGCACGACCGCGCTGACCTGAAGATGCGCGTGGTCTGGTCGATGGTGCTGCTGCTCATCGCCAAGCTTGCGACGCTGTCGGTGCCCTTCACCTTCAAATGGGCAATCGATGCGCTGACCGGTACCAACACCGCGCCCGTGGAATCCTCCAACTGGATGCTGTGGCTGATCGCCTCGCCGTTGCTGATGACGCTCGGCTATGGCGGCGTGCGCGTCTTGATGGCGTTGCTCACGCAATGGCGCGACGGCCTCTTTGCTCGCGTCGCTATGCACGCGGTGCGCAAGCTCGCCTACATCACCTTCGTCCACATGCACGAGCTGTCGCTGCGCTTCCACCTCGAGCGCAAGACCGGCGGCCTGACGCGCATCCTCGAGCGCGGCCGCGCCGGCATCGAGGTGATCGTGCGCATGGTGATCCTGCAGCTGATCCCCACCGTCGTCGAGGTCGGGCTCCTGCTGGCGGTGCTGCTGTGGCAATTCGACTGGCGTTACGTGCTGGCCATTGCAACGATGGTCGGCGTCTACATGTAC
>DATEJC010000546.1:0-6226 GCA_035278345.1 Bradyrhizobium sp.
CCATAGTAATTCTGATTAGCAGAATCAATGTCAACCCCCTGCCGCAAAAATATTTCCCTTGCATGCTTCGGCAAATCAGAACTAAAACAGGCCACCTCATCCCCGAGGAGGGGCGTCGGCCGTCGCCACCGAACGTTGGGATGAGATGCGGTGGACGCGTTTGGCGTGGTGATCGTTCACCAGGCGAAACGCCGAATGCGTACGGCGAAGTCGCGTGGTTCTGGCGCCGCAATGCTGGCGTCAAGCCTTGCGTGAAGTCGCGCGAGGTGACGGTGACACAGCTGCTCACCGGGGAGATCGCGATATAAGCCGTAAAGCCATTGCGCAGGGGCTGTCGGAGTGTCTCCGCTTCACCTGTATGTTCGTGTGCAGCTTTTTGCTTGCGCAACTACCGCACACGAGACCGCGGGTGCAGCGCGCACCCGGCATTCCCTGCGCCCTCTGGCCTCAGAGGCGCGATGAAGATTGAAAGACTCGGGCACATCGTGTCGCGAGAACGCCGCCACATATTCAGTCGTCGAACCCGCCAACGGGTCGGTATTCCAGAGACCTCAGTGATAGAAGCGGGAAGCCGCAGTTTACTGGTTCCCCGCCTGCACGGGGATGACGATCGGTGCAGATAATGACCTTTCCAACTTTGTCGGGACAGCGGTTGTCAGGTCTTCCTCCGCTCCATCTCGCGCCCGATCCCCAGCATGATATTCCGCAGCCAGATCGAACCGGGGTCCATCTGCGCGCGGGTCGGATAGAACAGATACTGCTCGTCGATCCCGGGATCGAACGGCGGAGCGATCGTCTGCAGCGACAATTGCCTTGAGAGCGCCGCGATCAGGCGGCGCGGCACGAAGGCGACGAGGTCGGTGCGCGCGGCGACGTGCAGCGCCTCGATATAGCCGGGCACGACGAGCGCAATGCGCCGCTCGATGTTCTTGCCGCGCAGCCAGATATCGATCAGGTCTTCGTTCTGGCCGCGGATCACGACAGCGACATGCCGTGCATCGAGGAACGCTTCGCGCTTCTTCAGCCTAGTCGCGGCAGGATGGCCGCGGCGCACCGCGAGCGCATCGCTGTCGTTATAGAGGTGCTGGCGATGAAAGCCCTTGAAGGCGTCGCCAATCGAGATGACGATATCGATGGTGCGGGCGAATTCCGGGGTAATGATTGCCGGCCCCCGCCACGGCACCACGTCGATCGTGACGTTCGGCGCCAGCTTCGTCACCTTCTCCATCAGCGGCGGCACCAACAGCTCGACGGCGAGGTCGGGCATCATCAGGCGAAAGTGCCGCTCGCTGCGCGCTGCGTCGAACTCGTCGCGCGCAAACAGCCCGCGCACCTGATCGAGCGCCTGCGCCAGCGGGCCGCGCAGACCTTGCGCCCGCGGCGTCAGCTCCATCCGCGCGCCGGTGCGCACCAGCAGCGGGTCGCCGATCAGGTCGCGCAGGCGCTGCAGCGCGTGGCTGGTTGCAGGCTGCGACAGGCCGAGCCGCATCGCCGCGCGGCTGACGCTGGCATCCCTCAGAAGCGCGTCGAGCGCGACCAGCAGATTGAGGTCAAGCGAATGCAAATTCATGGAATGAATATATATCATATTTCATATCGATTGGAAGAATGCCGGCGCGCGGGCCATGCTTGGCGACAGCCAATCAAAGGAGAATGCCATGAGCGCGGAAGCCAACAAGAAACTGGTACAACAGGTCTTTGCCGATTCCGCCAATCGCGGCGGCACCACCTTCATCGACAACCTTGCCGACGACGCGATATGGATCGTCACCGGCCAGAATTCGTGGTCGCACGAATTCAAGGGAAAGGACGCCATCTTCAACGGCCTGCTCGGCCAGGTCCGCTCCCGTCTCGGCGCTCGGCCCCGCACGCTGGCGTACAACTTCATCGCCGAGGGCGACACTGTCGTGGTGGAAGCGCGCGGCGACAACGTCACCACGGAAGGGCAGCGCTACGACAATGAATATTGCATGGTCTGGCGCATCGAGAACGGCAAGATCAAGCAGATCAAGGAATATTGCGACTCCGCTCTCGTGGAGCGGGTGCTCGGACCCTTCCCGCAAGCGCGCAGACAGGCGGCGGAATAGGCATTGAGCAGTATTTCTGCAGAGGGCCGCCGGCAACACCGGCGGCCGTTTCCGGTGTTGCCGCTTGCAATCCTGCGATCGATCCTGATGCTGGCAGCGACGTGGCGCGAACGCAGCCGCGTCCGGCGTCAACTTGCCGTCATGAGCGAGCGCGAGTTGCATGATATCGGAGTGTGCCGGGTCGACGTGGCCGACGAGATCGGCCGGCCGTTCTGGCGGGAAATGAACGGGAGGTTGTCATGAAGGAGATTTTCAGCCCGGCGACGTTGCCGCCGCCGACCGGCTACTCGCATATCGCCAAGGTCAGCAAGGGGACGCTGGTCTATATCGCGGGCCAGGTGTCGGCCGATGCTTCGGGAAAGCTGGTCGGTGAGGGCAATTTCGAAGCCCAGGTCGAGCAGGTGTTCAACAACCTCAAGCTGGCGCTGGAAGCGGCGGGCGCGACCATGGCCGACATCGTCAAGATGAACACCTATCTGGTCGCCGACGTCAGCCAGGGCGATCTGCCGAAGATGCGGGCGATCCGCGACCGCCATCTCAACAAGGAAAAGCCGCCGGCGAGCACGCTGGTGGTGGTGAGCCGCCTGGCGCGGCCGGGCTGGCTGATCGAGATCGAGGTCGTCGCGGCGATCGACTAGAGACGAAAACGGCGTCCGCGGGCGCGCCGCTCTTGCCAGACTGCTGTAGGGTGGGCAAAGCGAAGCGTGCCCACCTTTCTTGCGCCGCTCCTGTGAGGGTGGGCACGGCGCTGGCGCGCCTTTGCCCACCCTACGATAGTGCGACGGCGGAGCGATCAGGCCGCCTTGATCTTCATGTGGCGGAACATGTTGCCGCGCGCCTCGTCGTCCATCTCGGCCTTGAAGGTGAATTTGTCCTTCAACGCGATCGCCTTTGCTGCGGCTGGCCGCGCTGAAATCTCGTCGACGAGGCGCTTGACGTTGGGATATTTCGCGGCGGCTTCCTCGCCCATCACGAAAACTGCCATCCGCGCCCAGCCCCACAGCGCCATGTCGACGATGGTGTAGGTATCGCCCACCATGTATTTGCGCCCCGCCAGATGATCGTTGAGCACGGCATAGTGGCGCTGCGCCTCGAACTGGTAGCGGTTGTGGGAATAGTCGTGGTTCTGGTCCTTTGGCGCGAAATGCTTGAAGTGCACCGCCTGCCCTGAATAGGGCCCGACGCCGGTCGCCACGAACATCAGCCAGGACAACATCTGCGCGCGGTTCTGCGGCGTGTTCGACGGCAGGAACTTGCCGGTCTTCTCGGCGAGGTAAAGCAGGATCGCGTTGCTGTCGAACACCAGCACGCCGTCGTCGTCGATCGCCGGCACCTTGGCGTTGGGATTGACCTTCAGGAATTCCGGCTTGAACTGATCGCCCTTGCGGGTGTCGACCGCCACCGGCTCGAACGGCAGGCCTGACTCCTCAAGGAAGAGCGCCACCTTGGTCGGGTTGGGCGAACCGTTGAAATAGAATTTGAGCATGAAAATCTCCCCAGCTGTTGTTGTGGTTTGAACGGGCACAAGCGCGCCCGGCGGGCGGAAGCCTATTTGCGTCGGTTCCACGTGCCGCGCAACCGAAGACTTCGTGAATGTCATGGTGAGAAAGCGACGAGCGCCTCAAACAAGTATTTACCGTCCTCCGTTTCAACAAAAGGTGGCGGCTTGTGCCCGACACAGCCCGCGCCTATTGGCTTGATGCAACGGAGGTCGCGCGCATGTCACGAACGAGAAACGTCCGATCCATCCTTGTCCTCGCCGGCTCAATGGCATTGCTGGCGGCAAATCCCGCGTGGTCGCAACCGGTGCAAACGGTCCAGCAGCTTTTGCTGCAACGCCTCCCGGTCGGCACGCCGCTGGAGCGGTATCTTGAATCCATGCGAACCGATTTCTTCATGGTCGACGGCGACAGCGACGGCGCGATCACGCAGCGCGACGTTGACCTGCACACGGCCATGGAAGGCGTGCAGGCGCGGACCCAGGCCATCCAGATGGTCATGCGCTACGATCTCGATGCCGACGGGTTCGTCACCGAGGACGAAATCCGCCGTGCCATGAACTATGACATGCGCGCACAGATCGGCCTTGCAGCCAACAACAAGCTCAACAAGCCGCAGCTTCCGATGGCGGACGCCTTCGCGAAGCAGATCGACTCGATGGTTCGCAACATCATGGCGCTCGATACCGACAGGGACGGCAAGGTCAGCCTGGCCGAGAGCGCCAGGTTCGGGGCGGGCAACCATGGACGCGGTGCGAACGGGCAGGCGGCCCGCGCGCGGCAGTTGCTGACGATGGAAGGCGCCTCGAACGGCGTGTTGACCCTGGCGGCATATCAGGCGGCGGGCGAGGGGCTGTTCCGCCAAATCGACACCGACAAGGACGGCGTGGTCTCGCAGCAGGAAATGACGGAGTATCGCACGCGCGCCGAGCGCGCCGGATGCGAAATGCCGGCAGCCTCCGACAAGGCCAAGGTGGTGCTGCTGAGCAGTTACGAGACCGAGGCGCTTTCCAGCGTCACGATCGGCTCGCAGGACAACGTGGTCCATGCGGGCCGCGTCGTGGTGGAGCCTGGCAGCGAGCCACTTTATGTCGTGATCGCGAGCTATTCGCCGACCATCTGGCAATTCTCCGGCGCCGTCGAGCGGGTCGAGCGGCTTGTCATGACCAGCGCCGGCACCGGACCGAACAGGGGCGACGCCAATCAGCGTTCGCTGGTCGGCGCGACCGGGATTGCGCAAGAGAAGGTCAGCTTCTTCAGCAAATCAAACTGTCTGACCTATTTCAGCGAGGCGCCCAGCGCCGCCTCGTTGCAAACGGTGGCTGCGATCCGCAAGGCCAGCGGCAAGGCGCCGGAAACGGTTGCCACGAAATATTCCGTCGCCAGCTTCAAGGTGCCGTCGGGCGCGACCGAATCCGTACGCGCGCAAGGCAACGGCCCGCTGATCATCGAGAAGACGCAAGGCACGCTCAAAGTGATCGGCAACGCCAGCGGCGTGATCGTGCAGGCCGGGCCGGGCCGCGCCAAGGACGAGATGTACCGCTTCTCGCCGGGCGGCGTCATCGAGATCGATCCCAAGACGGTGGTCAGCAGCCAGCCGGCGGTCAGCTACGAAGTGCTGCCGCAGCAAGCCGGGCTCGTGCAGTTGCTGGCGTCTGGCGCCTTGAAGCAGAACAGCCTCGGCGAATACATCGTGCGCGAGAAGATCCGCTTTCCCGCAGGGCTCGCTGGCGCCCATTCGGTGACGTTCCTGATCATGAAGGGAACGCCCTATCCGGAGGGTGACCCCGGCCACTCCTGCGTGATCGTGGAGGAAAGCGGCGAGAAGAAAGGCGGAGCCTGCCGCCAGTAGTTGTCGGTCAGCCGACGAAGAAGAGGCCAGCAACGCCGGCGATGATCATCGCGAAGCCGGACAGGAGCAGTATTACCGACATCCGTGTCGCCGCCTGCAGATCGGACGCTTGCGCGGCGCGCTCGGGACTTCGCGTGTAGCCGTGGACGATAACTTCCTGGTTGAAGTCGCCATGGGCCTCCATGTTGCCCGCGAAGCCCACGCGGATCAGGAGGATGCCGAAGATGACGAGGCCGGCAAAGCCCAGCATGCCGATCAACAGCATCGGAAACATGCCGATCAGGAAGATCGGCAGCAGCGGCAGAAGCAGCATTGCCTCGGATCGCTTGCGCATCGGCGGGTCCCCATCGAGACAGCGGCGAATGACGGCCAGCTTAGGCCCGCCCGACGCGGCCGATCAAGTCGAAAGGACGTGAATGGGCGGGCTCAGCCCGCCGCCATCTGGCTGCGGATTTCGGCGCGCAGCTCGTCGATCAACTTGAGGCCCTGCTTGGTCTCGACGTGCCAGAAGGTCCAGCCGTTGCAGGCCTCGGCGCCTTGCGCGACCGCGCCCATGCGGTGGATCGAACCGACCTTGTCGCCGAGCATGATGGCGCCGTCGGCGCGGACCAGGGCGCCATGGCGCTTCTTGGCGTCGACGAGCTTTGCGCCCGGCGCGATCATGCCGCGCTCGATCAACTCGGCGAAGGCGACGCGGGGCGCCTCGCGAGCGGTCATGAACGGGGCAAGCGTTGCTTCCGGCAGCGGCTCGATCGCGGCGATGCGGGCCTCGGCCGCCCTGGCATAGG
>DATEJC010000547.1:0-3268 GCA_035278345.1 Bradyrhizobium sp.
GAAGTCGTGTGGTCCTGGCGCCGCGACCCTGGCGTCTATCCCGCCGCCCTGTGGTGGCGTGGCAACGGTGACAATAAAGGCCGCTCACCGGGGAGAGCACGAAGTAAGCCGTAAAGCCATTGCGCGGGGAAAGCCGGGATGGCTCGGCTGTACCTGTCAAACCCGTGTGCGTTCTACACTACCCCATTGCACACGGTGCTGCGGGCGCAGTCGGCGCCCGGCTTTCCCTGCGCCCTCTGTGAGAGAGAGGGACAACGAGATGCAAGACTCGAGCGAGAAACACGCTGCGAGAACGAGCTTCCATGTTTCCACGTCATTGCAATGACGGCGTTTGCTGTTTGAAACGTAGAACCCGCAACGTCGAACCCGCAACGTCGAACGTCGTCCCGGCCCCTGAGCGCAATTGCGCACCAGGCCTGGGCGACGCTCATTTCACAACCCTTCGCGAAACTTCAGCCTGGTCTGGAACAGCACACTGGTCTTGCCCACCAGTGCGGTGCCGTTGACGATGGCGCTGTCGTCGCCATAGGTACCGGTGAAGCCGCAGGTGACTTCGCGGCCGCCGAATAGCGGCAGCACACCCACCGGCTTGGCATGTTGAACCGTCGTCAACTCGCCGCGCCACTTGCCGTCTTTGGCGGTGTAGGAACCGGTGTAGTAGAAATGCGCGTCGCCGCCGGCGATCTTGCCGTCGACCAGCACGATCACGCCGGTGGCGCGGCCGCGCCCACCGTCGGTCATTTCCGTCTCCACCGTGTAGAGACCGTTTCTTACGCCCTTCATGGTGTCCGTCCCGAGACGATCATCGTCGCGCCCGATGACCGCGCGCAATCCGCAAAATCGGCGCAGCAGCCCGCATTTTGTTGCCCGCCGCACGCCGAGGACCCCGGCGGGCCCGGACGCCCGCCGGAATTGTCCAATGAATCCCGCAAAATGCCGGAGGAAGCCAACAAGTTGTTGACGAACGGCAACATTACTTAATAGAGTCTAAATAGATACTTTTCAGTACACGATTCTGCAGTTAGCGTGCGTCATGGCTACGGAAAAAGCCGAAACCGACCGCATTCCCGTCACGTTGGCGCTCTCGACCATCACCTATCTCGAAAAGCTGGTGAGACAGGGCACCCACGGCACTAGCGTACCCGGCGTTGCAAGGACCCTGATCGAGGAAGGCATCAGGCTCGCCATCAAGGACGGGCTGCTGTCGATCCGCGACAACGGGAAGTCGTGACCAAAGGGAAGACGTGACCGAACAGGAACCGCGGCGGCACACCAAGAATTGGGACCGCGACAATGTTTGCCACTGTACCGACCTGGACCACCGAACGCCTCGAAGCGCTCAAGATCCATTTTGACGCCGGCCTCTCCTGCCGGCAGATCGCGGCCGAGATCGGGGTCAGCCGCAATGCCGTGATCGGAAAGCTCTCCCGCCTCGGGCTGTCGCGCGAAAAGACCATCGACGTGCTGCGGCCGAAGAAGCCCCGGGGCGAGCGGCGTGCGCGCAACGGCTCGGTGCCGCGGCAGCAATTCGAGATGCTGCGGCAGGTCTATGACGAGGCCGCGTTCACGGCAGCGCCCGTGGTCAGCGAACACCGCTGCTCGCTGTTCGAACTCAGCAAGGAGCGCTGCCGCTGGCCGGTCAATACGGAGGCGGAAGAGTTTTCGTTTTGCGGCAACACGCCGCTGGCGGGCCTGCCCTATTGCCAGGGCCATACGCGGCTTGCCTATCGTTCACTGGCGCGGAGGGCCAGTTAGCGCATGATCCCGGCCTGTCGGCCCGCACTGGGGTGATGCGGGCGCCGGGTCGGGATCGTGTGCACTCCGTCAGCCGATGCGCCAGCCGACTTCCTTGGCGAAGCTCTGGTAGAACTCGGGCTCGTAGGCGCGCTCCGGCGTCTGCCGCACCCGCTCGTCGAGCCGATGCGCGTCGTCGCCGACCAGGATGCGCCACTTCCCGGCCTTGACGCCGTCGAGAATGATCTTGGCGGCCTGCGCCGCCGAGGTCGGCGCGTCCTCGAGAAAGCTGCGGGCGCGGTCGTCGGCTGCCTTCTGGAGGTCGGCGTCCGACATCTTCGAGACGTCGATGTTCATGCCCTGCAGCCGCTGCCGCATCGCGAGAATATCGTTCGGCGACAGCTCGGCGCTGCCGTTCTGGATCACGCGCGAATTGGCGACGATGGAGGTGCCGATGTGGCCGGGCATCACGACCGAGCATTTGATGTGCGGCGCGTTGAGCCGGAGGTCGTTGATCAGTGCCTCGGTAAAACCCTTCACGGCGAATTTGGCGGCCGAGTAGGCCGTGTGCGGCACGCCCATGCCGACGGAGGCCCAGAAGCCGTTGACGCTCGAGGTGTTGACGATGTGGCCTTCATCTGCCTTGAGCAGCAGCGGCAGGAAGGTGCGCACGCCCAGATACACGCCGCCCCAGCAGATGTTGAAGGTGCGCTCCCATTGCTCGCGCGTGTTGACGATCATGCTGCCGCCGCCGCCGATGCCGGCGTTGTTGAACAGCAGGTGGATCCTGTCGATCTTCTGCTGCTCGACCAGTTCGTCGCGAAACCGCTTGAGGTGATCCTCGATCGAGACGTCGGCGACGTGGGTGGTGACGCGCAGGCCCTGCGGCAGCTTCTCGGTCTCGCACAGCCGTTTGGTCTCGGCCATCGCCTCCGGCGAGACGTCGCACATCGCAACGTTGCAGCCTTCCGCCACCAGTTGGCGCGCCAGCTCGCGCCCCATCCCCGTGCCGCCACCGGTGATGACGGCAATCTTCCCGGCAAAATCCTTCATGGAGTCTATTTGACCTTTCCTGTGACGAACCTATTCCGCAGCTTCCACCTGCGAGCCGAGCGCGCCGAGCCCTGCCAGCGCCTTGCCGATGGCGGCCTGCTGCGCGGGCGACGCTTCCGGCATCGGCGCCCGCGGATATGTCTTCGGCAGCCCCTGCAGTGTCTGTGCATAACGCGTACAGGCCGGCAGATTGTCGGCGATAATGGCGTTCCACAGCGTAAGCAGCTTCTTGTGCAGCTCGAGCGCCGTCGGGTGATCACCCGCCTTCACCGCATCCCACAGCTCCACCGAAGCATGTGGCGCGGCAGTGAGGATCGCGGCGATCGAGCCATGAGCGCCCAGCGTGTAGGAGGGATACATCAGCGCATCGACCGCGCTGTAGATCAGCTTGTCCGGCGCCATCATCATGAGGTCGGCGAACAGCTTCAGATCGCCGGCGCTCTGCTTGACGCCGACCACCAGCGGCACTTCGGTCATGATG
>DATEJC010000548.1:0-2973 GCA_035278345.1 Bradyrhizobium sp.
ATTACAGTCCATTAAGGTTGAGGCGGGGTTAATCCCCCATTGGCGGCCGGAACGTCCTGTTTCCGAGCCCGCCGCTTATGCTTTGTTAACCATGACAGCCCTTAATCGGCCGCAATAGTTGGTCGGGATTCTCGGATGCAAGGCGCGCGCGCCGACATTGTGTGTTTGTTGTCAGCGTCCGCGCGATCGGGCTGCATGAGTACGGCCATGTCCTTTGCGACGGCGCCGCAAGACAACCTTGACGCGATGGCCCGTGGCGCTGCCGCCGTCGCGCCGGCTTGACCATGCCAGTCAACAACGGTCAGCCACTTCGTATCCTGCACGCGGTGCGCGCGCCCGTTGGCGGCATTTTTCGTCATGTCATCGATCTCGCCAACGGCCAGGCTGACCGCGGCCATCAGGTCGGGATCATCGCCGACAGCCTGACCGGCGGCGAGCGCGCCGAGCAGGCGCTGGCCGACATCGCACCCCGCATGAAGCTTGGCGTGCATCGCGTTGTAATCAGGCGCGAACCGTCGCCGCTCGACTTCGTGACGTGGGCTCGGTTCAAGCTCCTGGCGCGCCGCCTCAAGCCCGACGTGCTGCACGGTCACGGCGCCAAGGCCGGCGCCTACTTTCGCATGCGCGGCGCCTCAGACAGTTCGATCCGCGTCTACACCCCGCATGGCGGTTCGCTGCATTACCCGCTCTCGACCCTGAAGGGGCAAGTCTTCAGCCGTATCGAGCGCGCGCTGATCAACAACACCGACCTGTTCCTGTTCGAAAGCGCGTTCGCGCGCGACACGTTTCAGCGGACCATCGGCGTTCCCAAAGGGTTGGTGCGCACGGTGTTCAACGGCGTCACCGCCGGCGAGTTCGATCCTGTCCAGCGGGCCGATGATGCGACCGACATCACCTATGTCGGCGAGTTCCGGCAGATCAAGGGCGCCGATCTCCTGATCGACGCAGTTGCGCGGCTGCGCGCCGACGGCAAGAACGTGACCTTGACGCTCGGGGGCGACGGCGAGGAGATGGATCATCTCAAGGCTCAAGTGTCACGGCTAAACCTCGGCGAGGCCGTGCGTTTCATCGGCCACGTCAAGGCGCGTTACGGCTTTTCCAAGGGCTCGCTGCTGGTGGTGCCCTCGCGCGGCGATTCCATGCCCTATGTGGTGATCGAGGCGGCCGCCGCCGGCATCCCCATGGTCGCCGCCAAGGTTGGCGGCATCCCCGAGATTTTCGGCCCCGAGCACCAGGATGCCCTGTTCGCTCCCAATATCGTCGGGGCCATGGCCGACGCCATCGAGGGGGCGCTGGACGACATGGATGCGGCGCGGGACCGCGCGCGCTCGTTGCGCGAGCGGATCTTCCTGCACTTTTCGCAGAAGGCCATGGTCGAGGGCGTGATCGCCGGCTACCGCGACGCGTTTGCCAATCGTTAACCGTTCTTTACCAACGTAACTGTTTCTTCGAATTTGTCCCGTAAGTCCAAGCAGTAGGCAATTCCGCTGCGGCACGCGCATGCTTACGTGCCGTCCAAGAACGGATGTGGACGACGTGGAACCGATTAACGCACGCACGATGCTCGATGCCGCGGCGAGTGCCGCGATTAGTGCAGGGGCAACCGCCGGCCATTCGCCGGTCGAGCGGCGCCGCCGCCTGACGCCGGCGGCCCTCGCCGTCACCAACGAGAAAGTGCCATCCGCCTATTCGCCGATCGTGATCGCAGGCGCCGTGCGTATGGTCGATTTCGCGCTGATCGGCCTGGTCGGCCTGTCGCTCTATTTCGGTTACGTCGCCCCACGCAGCGGCTTCCAGTGGGAATACGCCGCAGCGATCTTCGGCATGACGTCGGCCGCCGTGATCAGCTTCCAGGCCGCCGACATCTACGACGTCGAGGTGTTCCGCGGCCAGCTCCGGCAGATGACGCGGATGATCTCCGCGTGGGCCTTCGTGTTCCTGCTCTTCATGGGCGCATCGTTCTTTGCCAAGCTCGGCGGGGAAGTATCTCGTCTGTGGCTTGGCGGCTTCTTCCTCGTCGGCCTCATCGCACTTGTCGTCGAGCGGCTGATCCTGCGCACGCTGGTGCGCGACTGGGCCCGCGACGGTCGGCTCGATCGCCGCACCGTGATCGTCGGCTCCGATCACAACGGCGAGCAGCTCGTCGAGGCCCTCAACAAGCAGGATGATTCCGACATCCACGTGCTCGGCGTGTTCGACGACCGCAACGACACCCGCGCCATGGAGGCCTGCGCCGGCAGCCCGAAGCTCGGCAAGGTCGACGACATCGTCGAATTCGCCCGCCGCACCCGCGTCGATCTCGTGCTGTTCGCGCTGCCGATCTCGGCCGAGACGCGCATCCTTGAGATGCTGAAGAAGTTGTGGGTGCTGCCCGTCGACATCCGCCTCTCCGCGCACACCAACAAGCTGCGCTTCCGTCCACGCGCCTACTCCTATCTCGGCGAGGTGCCGACGCTCGACGTATTCGAGGCGCCGATCACCGACTGGGACCTGGTGATGAAATGGCTGTTCGACCGCGTTGTCGGCGGCGTTTGCCTCGTTCTGGCACTGCCCGTCATGGCGCTGGTCGCGCTCGCGATCAAGCTGGATAGCCCGGGCCCGGTGCTGTTCCGCCAGAAGCGCTTCGGCTTCAACAACGAGCGCATCGACGTGTTCAAGTTCCGCTCGCTCTACCACCATCAGGCCGATCCGACCGCATCGAAAGTCGTGACCAAGAACGATCCGCGTGTCACCCGCGTCGGCCGCTTCATCCGCAAGACTTCGCTCGACGAACTGCCGCAGCTGTTCAACGTGGTCCTCAAGGGCAATCTCTCGCTGGTCGGTCCGCGCCCGCATGCGGTGCAGGGCAAGCTGCAGGCCCGCCTGTTCGACGAGGCCGTCGACGGCTATTTCGCCCGCCACCGCGTCAAGCCCGGCATCACCGGTTGGGCCCAGATCAACGGCTGGCGCGGCGAGATCGACAACGAAGAGAAG
>DATEJC010000549.1:0-2310 GCA_035278345.1 Bradyrhizobium sp.
GATCTCGTTGAGATTTTCCTGCGCGCGCTGCAGCTCCTCGATCTCCTCGCCGATGGCGCGGGCTTCCTCCTCGGAATCCCAGGCGCCGGTCACGGTGACCTTTTCGCCGTCGACATCCTCGGTGCGCAGCGTCTTGCCGAGTAGGCCTTCATTATGCGCAATCAAATGCGAGGCGGCGGAAAGGATGTGGCCGGTCGAGCGGTAATTGCGCTCGAGGCGGATGACCTTGGCGCCAGGAAAATCGTGCTCGAAGCGCAGGATGTTGTCGACCTCGGCGCCGCGCCAGCCATAGATCGACTGGTCGTCATCGCCGACGCAGCAGATGTTCTTCGGTGGGGCAGGCGGTGAGGGTAACTCCGTCATTCCGGGATGCGCCGAAGGCGAAGACCCGGAATCTCGAGGTTCCGGGTTCTCGTCTTCGACGAGCCCCGGAACGACGGCGGGTGTGGTTTGCGCTTTGGTAGGCGCCTGCGACAGCAGGCGCAACCACAGATACTGCGCGACGTTGGTGTCCTGATATTCGTCGACCAGAATGAACTTGAAGCGGTTCTGGTAACCGCGCAGCACGTCGGCGTGCTCGCGGAAGATGCGGATGTTCTCCAGCAACAGATCGCCGAAATCGGCGGCATTGAGGATCTTCAGCCGCTCCTGATAGCTCGTGTAGAGCTTGCCGCCCTTGCCATTGGCGAACACGGCGGCTTCGCCGGCCGGTACCTGCGATGGCGTCAGGCCCCGGTTCTTCCAGCCGTCGATCAGGCCGGCCAGCATGCGCGCGGGCCAGCGCTTGTCGTCGATATTTTCCGCCTGCAGCAATTGCTTCAACAGCCGTACCTGATCATCGACATCGAGCACGGTGAAGTTGGACTTGAGCTGCGCCAGTTCCGCATGATGGCGCAGAATGCGGCCGCCGATGGAATGGAATGTGCCGAGCCACGGCATGCCCTCGACCGCGTGACCGAGCATCTGGCCGAGCCGCAGCTTCATTTCCCGCGCGGCCTTGTTGGTGAAGGTCACCGCGAGGATCTCATGCGGCCGGGCGCGGCCCTGGCTCAGGATGTGGGCGATGCGGGTGGTGAGCACGCGCGTCTTGCCGGTGCCGGCGCCGGCGAGCACCAGCACGGGTCCGTCCAGCGTCTCCACCGCCTCGCGCTGTTCGGGATTGAGGCCGGAAAGATATTGCGGAGCGGCAGCGGCGCGCGCACGCGCAGCGATCCCGCCAGCCGCAGGCTGGTGCTCGGGGACGCTGGCATGGGGCAGTTTGTTCGGCTCAGTCATCGCGAATCGCATTTTCCCCACGATGGCACCGTGGGGCGGTACAGGGGAGCCTTCTTAGCAGGGATTGAGGGTCATATAGGGCTCAATCCGCGGATTTGACAGGTTTTATCGCCTCGAACAGGGGCTCGATTTCGTTCCAGTTTCACAAAGAATTTTCGCCGTTTCCGGCGCGGAACTCCCGTTCTCCGGCTCGCATTGTCCGCATACGAGGAGGCGCCCGTCGCGCCCTGGAGGAAACAGAGCAAAGGACAATGCCATGTTGAGCTGGGTTCTTACATTTCTCGTCATTGCGCTGATCGCCGGCGTTCTCGGCTTCGGCGGCATCGCAGGCGCGTCCGTGGAAATCGCCAAGGCGATCTTCTTCATCGCCATCCTGCTGTTCCTGATCTCGGCCGTGGTCGGATTGGTGCGCGGACGCTCCAACGTCTAGCGGACCGTTTACTTAGCCGAGGGCATCGCCACCTTTCGGCCGATGCCCTCGGGCCGCGGCACCGCGGCATGGACGTCAGCGATAGCAGCGATGCGGGCGCGGATGTCCGGAGGGAACGGCGCCACCTTGCGCGCGCTCATGTCGATATGCAGGGTGATGTTCTCCGAGGTCGCGGAAATCCAGCCCTCGCTGGCGTGGCGCAGTTCCTCGAAGGTATGGATACGTTTCTCGTCGGCGCCGAGCAGGTAAACTGTCACCTGTGCGGGATCGCCGAGATGAATCTCCCGCAAGTAGCGAACATGGCACTCCGCAGTGAAGGTCGAACCGTGGCGCTCCTTCATATAGGCCGGCCCGATGCCGAGCTGCAGCCATAGCTCGTCGATCGCGCGGTCCATCATCACATTGTAATAGGCCATGTTGAGATGGCCGTTGTAATCGATCCATTGCGGCTCGATCTGCATCACCGAGGACACGAAAGGGGCGGTCGGCAGCTTCAAATCCACGGCGGTGGCGGTCGTCATCATCTCTCCCTGCGGGGCGCGATCTAGGTGCTTGACCCCTTATATATCCTTTGCCACGGTCCCCCAAAGCCGGGAGGAAATTTG